>CAMFLG010000176.1 GCA_945957495.1 uncultured Pseudorhodobacter sp.
CATGGAATCGAAAATCGCTGCCTCTCGCTTCGCTCGACCGCGAATTTCGATCCGCCTTTATCTGTTAAAACCAGACAGGCTCTAAAGGCGTGGCAACAACTCGGCAGAATGTTGGCCGATCCAGTCCCATACCGTTTGAACCGCCCCCCTTGGCGGGGTATCGGCGCGATGCACAAGGAACCATTGCCGCACGATCGGCAGGTTCGGCGCCGCCAGAACAGCCAACCGACCAGAGCGCAACTCTTCCACCATCGTGTGCCCGGACAGCAGCGCGATCCCCAGCCCGCTGATCACCGCCTGCTTGATGGTTTCATTCGAATCCATCTCGGTCGCGCTGACTTCGCGCCCGGCGCCCAAATCATCCAGATAGCGCATGCACAGAATGCGGGTGCCTGACCCCTGTTCGCGCATCACGAAATGCTCTGCCAGAATATCCTTGGCGTTCAGCGCGGGCACACCGGCCAACCTGTGCCCCGGCGCGGCCACCAGATAATGCGGATGGTCGCCCAGAATACTGGCCGTCACCTCTGGAACACGCGGCGGGCGCCCCATGATGCCGATATCCAATTCCCGCGCCGCCAGCGCCGCCACGATGCGTTCGCGGTTGCCCACCCGCAGGGTCACGTCGATATCCGGCAGGGCCTTGCGCAACTGCGCCACCAGATTCGGCGCGTAATATTTCGCGGTGGACACCACCCCAAGGATCACGCTGCCCGACAAACCCTTCTTGAGTGCGTCAACTTGATGCACCGCACGTTCCAGCGCCGCGCGCGTTTCCTCATAGGCGGCGATCAGCGCGGCACCCTCTGCCGTGGGCAGAAAACTGTCCGGGCCCTGCCGCACAATCAGGGTGCAGCCAAAGCTTTCCTCCAGCACCTTCAACTGGTTATGCACCGCAGGTGGGGTCAGGAACAGCGCCTCTGCCGCAGCACTGATGCTGCGCTGCGCGACCACGCTGTACAGGGCGCGCAACTGCTTGAGGGTCACTTGCTCTAACCGCTTCATTCAATTTTCCTGAATAGTTCTTACATATTTTTAAATTCCTATAAATCAAAATGCAACGAATAACAAAGGGGCACAATGAAGGAGGGGAGGCCTTGATCGTGACCGACAGCCTTGAATATAGGTCCACTCAGATCCCGGCAGATCTTGTGCCCCTGATCACCGCGCTTTGCACCGTGGCCCGCGACCTGTCGCACCTGATCGCCGCCGGGCCTTTGGGGGGCAGTCTGGGCGAAAGCGTTGGGTCCAACAGCGACGGCGATGTGCAAAAGGCCTTGGACGTTCTGGCCGACGACGCCTTTCGCATGGCCCTTGTTGGCACCAGCACCCGCTGGTTCGCCTCGGAAGAGCGGGAAACGGTCGAAGGCATCGACGCGGGCGGCCGCTATGGCCTGGCCATTGATCCGCTGGACGGGTCTTCCAACATCGACGTGAACGTCTCGATCGGCACCATCTTTGGCATCATGCCCGCCAAGGACGATGCTGATGCGACCTTTCTGCGCCCCGGCCACAATCTTCTGGGGGCGGGATATTTCATCTACGGGCCGCAAACCGCGCTGCTGCTGACCTTTGGCGCAGGCGTGCTGCATTTTGTGCTGGACCCGCGCAGCAACCGCTTCCGCCTTGTTGCGGATCACAAGATCATGCCCGGCGCGGCCTCGGAATTTGCCATCAACGCCTCGAACTACCGGCATTGGCCGAAACCGATCCGCGCCTATATCGACGATTGCCTTGCCGGAACCGATGGGCCGCGCGCCAAGAATTTCAACATGCGCTGGGTCGCCTCGCTGGTGGCGGAAACCCATCGCATTCTGAACCGGGGCGGGATTTTCCTGTATCCCGGTGACAAGCGCCCCGGTTATGAGCAGGGCCGGTTGCGCATGGTTTACGAATGCGCCCCGATTGCCATGCTGATCGAACAGGCGGGCGGGCGGGCCACCAATGCCACCACCCGCATTCTGGATCTGACGCCCGCCAGTCTGCATGCCCGCACGCCGTTCGTGTTTGGCACCGCCGACAAGGTCGAACGCCTGACCGCCTATCACGATCTTCCCGACACCGAGGTTTCCGCCCTGTTCGGAAGCCGTGGCCTGTTTCGCAATTAAGGAGCCGTCATGTCGAAAAAGCATCCCATCATTTCCGTCACCGGCTCTTCCGGCGCAGGCACGACAACGGTGAAAACCACCTTCGACCAGATTTTCCGTCGCGAAGGCATCACCTCTGTCTCCATCGAAGGCGATGCCTTTCACCGCTTTGACCGCGCCGCAATGAAGGCGGAACTAGAGGCGCGCAAGGCCGCAGGCGATCAGACCTTCAGCCATTTCAGCTATGAAGCCAATGAGTTGGCAGAGCTGGAAAGCATCTTCGCCACCTACGGCGCCACCGGCAAGGGCCGCACCCGCCATTATGTGCATGATGATCGCGAGGCGGCGACTTGGGGCGTGGCGCCTGGAAAATTCACCGAATGGGCGCCGTTCGAAGATGGCTCTGACCTGTTGTTTTACGAAGGCCTGCATGGCGCCGTGGTCAATGACGAGGTGAACCTGGCCAAACATGCCGACCTCAAGATCGGCGTGGTGCCGGTGGTCAATCTGGAGTGGATCCAGAAGATCCACCGCGACAAGGCCAGCCGGGGCTACACGACAGAGGCCGTGACCGACACTATCCTGCGCCGCATGCACGCCTATGTACATTGCATCACGCCGCAATTCACCGAAACCGACATCAACTTTCAACGCGTGCCGATTGTGGATACCTCTAACCCCTTCATCGCGCGCTGGATTCCCACGCCCGACGAAAGCCTTGTGGTGATCCGCTTCCGCAATCCGCGCGGCATCGACTTTCCCTATCTGCAGTCGATGATTTCCGGCAGTTGGATGACCCGCGCCAATTCCATCGTGATCCCCGGCGGCAAGATGGATCTGGCGATGCAGTTGATCTTTACCCCGATGATCCTGCGCCTTGTGCATGATTCCAAACGCGCCTGAGGGAGAAAAGCGATGAATGTTCATAGCCTTACCGCCCAAGAAACCCTGATGGCCTCGGCCATCCGCGCCCTGACAATGGATGCGGTGCAGGCCGCCAACTCTGGCCACCCCGGCGCGCCGATGGGTCTGGCGGATGTGGCGACGGTGCTGTTCAACCGGTTTTTCACGGTCGATCCTGCACATGACAAATGGCCCGACCGCGACCGATTCGTGATGTCGGCGGGGCATGGCTCGATGCTGGTTTACGCGGTCAATCACCTTCTGGGCTATGATGACATGGGCGCGGATCAGTTGCGCGCCTTCCGCCAGATGGGGTCACGCACGGCGGGGCACCCGGAATATGGCCACGCCAAGGGCATTGAAACCACCACCGGCCCCTTGGGTCAGGGCATTTCCACCGCCGTCGGTATGGCACTGGCAGAGCGGATGATGAACGCCCGCTTTGGCGACGGGTTGGTCGATCATTACACCTATGTCATGGCGGACGACGGTTGCCTGATGGAGGGGATCAGCCACGAAGCCATTGATCTGGCAGGCCATCTGGGCCTTGGCCGCCTGATCGTGTTCTGGGATGACAACCGCATCACCATCGACGGCGCAACCGATCTGTCCACCTCGATGGATCAGGGCATGCGCTTTGCCGCCGCAGGCTGGCATGTGCAGGCGGTGGATGGCCACGACAATGACGCGATTGCCGCCGCCATCACCGCCGCCCGCGCCGATGCGCGTCCTTCGATGATCGCCTGCCGCACCTTGATCGGCAAAGGCGCGCCCACCATGGCGGGCAGTCACAAGGCCCATGGATCGCCCCTGGGTGCCGCCGAGATCGCGGCCGCCCGCGTGGCGCTGAACTGGCCCCATGCCCCGTTTGAGGTGCCCGATGACATTCGCGCCGCCTGGGCTAAAATCGCCGCGCGCGGAGCGAAGGCCCGCGCCGCCTGGGCTGCGCGCAAGGCCGAAAGCCCGCAATCCGCCGCCTTCGACGCCGCCATCGCGCCCCCCGATCCGGCCATCGTCACCGCCGCAATCGCCGCCTACAAGGCCCGGCTGTCGGCAGAGGCCCCAAAGGTCGCCACCCGCAAAGCGTCTGAAATGGCGCTGGAGGTGGTCAACACCACCCTGCCCAATTCCGTGGGCGGATCGGCCGATCTGACCGGATCGAACCTGACCCGCACCAAGGCGATGCGCCCGGTCACACGCAGCGATTATTCCGGCGACTATATCCACTACGGCATCCGCGAACATGGCATGGCGGCGGCGATGAATGGAATCGCCCTGCATGGCGGTTTCTTCACCTATGGCGGCACCTTTCTTGCCTTTGCCGACTATTGCCGCCCTGCCATCCGGCTTTCGGCGCTGATGGGCCTGCCGGTCGCCTATGTGATGACGCATGACTCGATCGGTCTGGGCGAGGATGGCCCCACGCATCAGCCGGTGGAAACCATTGCCTCGTTACGCGCCATCCCGAACCTGACCGTGCTGCGCCCCGCCGATGCCGTGGAAACCGCCGAGGCATGGGAAATTGCGGTGCTGTCCACCCGCACCCCTACCCTGCTGGCGCTGTCGCGGCAGAACCTGCCGCTGTTGCGGCGGGAACACCGGCCCGAAAACCTGACGGCGCGCGGCGCCTATGTGCTGCGCGAGGTGGCAGGTGCCCGCGATGTCACGCTTTTTGCCACGGGATCGGAAGTAGAAATTGCCCTGAGTGCTGCCGATCTTCTGGCCGCCGACGGCATCGCCGCAGCCGTCGTCTCGGTGCCCTCGTTCGAGCTTTTCGCAGCCCAACCCGCCACCTACCGGGCAGAGGTTTTGGGCAGCGCCCCCCGCGTGGGCGTCGAGGCGGCGATCCGGCAGGGCTGGGACGCGATCATCGGTTCTGACGGCGCGTTCGTGGGCATGACCGGCTTTGGGGCCTCGGCCCCGGCAGAGGAACTTTACCGCCATTTCGGCATCACACCCGAGGCTGTGGCGCAGGCCGCACGCGGGCTTTTGTAAGGACGAAAACGGAAAATGACTGTGAAAGTTGCAATCAACGGCTTTGGCCGAATTGGCAGGAATGTCCTGCGCGCCATCATCGAATCCGGCCGCCGCGATATCGAGGTGGTGGCCATCAACGATCTGGGCCCGGTGGAAACCAACGCGCATCTGATCCGGTTTGATTCCGTGCATGGCCGCTTTCCGGGCACGGTGACGGTGGACGGCAATTCCATCGACGTGGGGCGCGGCCCGATCAAGGTGACGGCGCTGCGCGATCCGAAAGACCTGCCCTGGCAAGGGGTGGATATCGCGCTTGAATGCACCGGTATCTTCACCGCCCGCGACAAGGCCGCCCTGCATCTGCAAAACGGATCAAAGCGGGTTCTGGTTTCTGCCCCCTCGGCGGGGGCAGACAAGACCATCGTTTACGGCGTCAACCACGCCAGCCTGACCGCCGCCGATCTGGTGGTGTCAAACGCCTCTTGCACCACAAACTGCCTGTCGCCGGTGGCGCAAGTGCTGCATGCCGCCGTCGGCATCACCAGGGGCTTCATGACCACGATCCACAGCTATACCGGCGATCAGCCGACGCTGGACACCATGCATTCCGACCTTTACCGCGCCCGCGCGGCGGCGCTCAGCATGATCCCCACCTCAACCGGGGCGGCCAAGGCGGTGGGTCTGGTGCTGCCCGACCTGAACGGCAAGCTGGACGGCGTGGCGATCCGGGTGCCCACGCCCAACGTCTCGGTCGTCGATCTGGTGTTTCAGGCTACCCGCGCCACCAGCGTTGAGGAAATCAACGCCGCCATCCGCGCCGCCGCCGATGGGCCGCTGAAGGGTGTGCTGGGCACCACCGACCGCCCGAATGTCAGCATGGATTTCAACCATGATGCGCATTCCTCGATCTTCCACATGGACCAGACCAAGGTGATGGACGGCACAATGGTGCGCATCCTCAGCTGGTACGACAACGAATGGGGCTTTTCCAACCGCATGGCCGACACCGCCGTCGCGATGGGCAAGCTGATTTCCTGACACCCGCAAAAACGGAGAACAAGATGGCCCTGATCACCCTGCGTCAACTGCTCGACCATGCCGCCGACCAAGGCTATGGCGTGCCCGCCTTCAACATCAACAATATGGAACAAGGCCTTGCCATCCTGCAGGCCGCCCGCGCCGTCGATGCGCCTGTCATCCTGCAAGCCAGCCGGGGGGCGCGCAAATATGCGGGCGACATCATGCTGCGCCATATGGTGCAGGCCTTGGCGGAAATGTATCCCGAAATCCCGATCTGCATGCATCAGGATCACGGCAACAACGAGGCCACCTGCCTGTCGGCCATCCGCCACGGCTTCACCTCAGTGATGATGGACGGAAGCCTTCTGGCAGATATGAAAACCCCCGCCTCTTATGATTACAACGTCGCCATCACCGCCGCCGTGACAGAGGCCGCCCATGCTGTCGGTGCGTCCGTGGAAGGAGAGCTGGGCGTGCTGGGCAGTCTGGAAACCGGCGAGGCGGCTGCAGAGGATGGATCGGGCGCCGAGGGCAAGCTGGACCACAGCCAGTTGCTGACCGACCCCGATCAGGCTGTGGATTTCGTGCTGCGCACCAAATGCGATGCGCTGGCGATTGCCTGTGGCACCAGCCACGGCGCCTATAAATTCACCCGCAAACCCGATGGCGAAATTCTGGCCATGTCGGTGATCGAGGCGATCCACGCCAAACTGCCCAACACCCATCTGGTCATGCACGGATCGTCCTCGGTCCCGCAATATCTGCAAGACCTGATCAACCAAAGCGGTGGGGAAATGCCGCAGAC
>CAMFLG010000177.1 GCA_945957495.1 uncultured Pseudorhodobacter sp.
GAGATTCCTCTACGTCTCGTGGGCTCGGAGATGTGTATAAGAGACAGATGCCATAGTGGCCCGCGCCTTGTTCCAGATGCTGCGCCTTCTTGCTGTCCGGCAGGCCGGTCAGCATATCAAGCGCGGCCACGCATTGCCCGGGGGCAGAGATATCGTCTTCAGACCCTTCGACCGTCATCACCGACACTTTGGTGATGGCGCCGATATCCACTTTCTTTCCGGCCACCACGAATTCGTTGCGCGCAATCTCGCGGTTCTTGAAGATCCGCTCGACCGTCGAAAGATAGAACTCCGCCGTCATGTCCATCACGGCCAGATATTCGTCATAGAACCGGTTGTGCGCGTCGTGATCCGAGGCTTGGCCCTGCGCCACGCGCATGATCTGATCGGTAAACGCCTTGCTGTGACGTTCGGCGTTCATCGACATGAAGCTTTGCAGTTGCAGCAATCCCGGATACACCAGACGGCCAACGCCCATGTATTTGAAGCCCACCCGCTGGATCGCGATCTGCTCCAGTTGACCCATGGTGATTCGGCGGCCAAAGTCGGTCACATCGGTTGCCGCGGCGTCCGGGTCAATCGGCCCACCGATCAGCGTCAGGCTCAGCGGCTGTTCTTCCGGGTGCTCTGCGGCCAGATAGGCGGTCGCGGCCAGAGTCAAAGGTGCAGGTTGGCACACGGCGATGACATGCGTATCCGGGCCAAGGGCGCGCATGAATTCGACGAGATACAGGGTATAATCCTCAATATCAAACTTTCCGGCCGATACCGGAATGTCCCGCGCATTGTGCCAATCCGTCACATAAACGTCGGCATCGGGCAGCAGGCTGGAAACGGTAGAGCGCAGCAAGGTGGCGTAATGGCCCGACATTGGCGCCACCAACAGCACTTTTCGCGCCATTGGCGGACGGCGGCGCACGAAAAACTGCACCAGATCGCCAAAGGGGCGTTTCACGATGGTCTGCACGTCAACGAGGTGGTCTTGGCCCTCCGGGCCAGGGATCGAACGGATTCCCCAGTCCGGCTTTGTCACCATCCGGCTGAAGCTGCGCTCTGTCACCTCGCCCCAGGCTGCAACGACGCTCAGCATCGGGTTCAAGGTCATCGAAAAGGCCGGGTAGGATGCCATCGCCCGCGCCGTGGCACCCATCCACTCATTGGTGTTACGGATGCTTTCCATCAGGTCGTAGGTGGCCATATACTTCATGAAGTCTCCTTGCGGGGAGGGGCCCCGGCCCTTTCGCCGCATGCCCAAGCGGGCGAGGCGGCGTTATGCTGCATGGCAGCGAGATTAGGGGCGAAAGTTTAACATGACAACTGATGATGATGCCGCAGCTGCAAAATTGGAAAAGATGACTGCCAATCTTGCTAGGATTGAGGCCTTATCAACACGTTTGATGGCCGCCCTTGCGCAAAAGAAACAGTCAGACCCGGGCGTTCAGGGCCCCGGACAGGACGTGTATCTGAAGGCCGCCGCCGCTTATCTGGCCGGAATGATGCAAAATCCGGCAAAAGTGCTGGAACATCAGGTCGCCTACTGGGGCAAGACCATGAAACACTATGTCGAGGCGCAGCAGGCCCTGCTCAAAGATGGCAGCGCCCCGGCTGATTCGGGCCCGAAGGACAAGCGGTTTTCCAACCCATTGTGGGATAGCAACCCCGCCTTCAACTACCTCAAGCAACAGTATCTTCTGAACGCCGAGGCGGTGCAGACAGCCGTGGGCGATCTTGAAACCATCGAGCCGATCGACAAGCAACGCGTGGCCTATTTCACCAAGCAGATCGTGGATATGCTTTCGCCCACCAACTTTCTGGGCACCAATCCTGATGCGCTGGAAAAGGCGCTGGAAACCGATGGCGCAAGTCTGGTGAAGGGGCTGGAAAATCTGGTTGCGGATATCGAGGCGAACAACGGCGAATTTGGCGTGACCCTTGCCGACCCCGAGGCGTTCACCGTCGGCCAGAACATCGCCACAACGCCGGGATCGGTGGTGTTCCGCAACCGGCTGTTCGAACTGATCCAGTACAAGCCCACCACCGAAACCGTCTATCAAACGCCGCTGCTGATCTTCCCGCCATGGATCAACAAATTCTATGTGCTGGACATGAAGCCATCGAACTCGCTGATCAAATGGATCGTCGAGCAGGGCTACAGTCTGTTTGTCGTCTCCTGGGTCAACCCGGACGCCTCTTACGCCGATGTCGGCATGGACGATTACATCCGCGAAGGCTTCCTGACCGCCATGGCCGAGGTGCGCCGCATCACGGGCGAGCCTCAGATCAACGCCATCGGCTATTGCATTGCGGGCACCACCCTGTCGCTGACCCTGTCGCACTTGCAACGCGCAGGCGACAAGAGTGTGAAATCGGCAACCTTCTTTACCACGCTGACTGATTTCTCTGACCCGGGTGAAGTGGGCGTGTTCCTGACGGATGATTTTGTCGATGGTATCGAACGGCAAAGCCAGGTTGACGGGATGCTGTCGAGAACTTTCATGAGCCGCACCTTTTCCTACCTGCGCTCCAATGAACTGATCTACGCCCCGGCGATCAAAAGCTATATGATGGGTGAAACGCCCCCCGCCTTCGATCTTCTGTATTGGAATGGCGACGGCACAAATCTGCCCTGCAAGATGGCAATCGAATATCTGCGGGGCCTCTGTCAGGACGATGGTCTGGCGAAAAGCACCTTTGAGGTCTTTGGCAAGAAGGTCAGCCTGGGCGATATTAAGATCCCGGTCTGTGCCATCGCCTGCGAAACCGACCACATCGCGCCCTGGAAGGCCAGCTTCAACGGCTTCAAGCAGATGGGGTCTAAGGACAAGACCTTCATCCTGTCGCAATCGGGGCACATCGCGGGCATCGTCAATCCGCCGTCCAAGGGCAAATATGGCCATTACATCAAGGCAGGCCCGGTTGAGGGCGCGCCCGCCGACTGGTTTGAAGGCGCAAGCTTTCATCAGGGCAGCTGGTGGCCGCGCTGGGGCGACTGGCTGGCGGCGCAATCGGGCGGGCAAATTCCGGCCCGGCAGCCCGGTGATTCGGTGCGCCCCATTCTGGCCGCTGCACCAGGTAGCTATGTGCTGGCAAAGCCAAACGATTGAAGTGTCACAGCTTTCCCCTGCGTCAACCCCTGCGACACTGTCATTGCTGCGTCGCAGAAAATTCACTTGAATTGCTGCACTGCAGCATCTATATTCATTTCATCAGGAAACGGGCTGACCCCGGAAACCTTAGGAGCAAATGAAATGACCAAAACCACCGATTTCACCAAAGTGATGCAAGACATGATGGTTTCGTTCCCGGTTGACGCTTCGGCGTTCCAGAACGCTTTCAAAACCCAGGCTGCCTTCGGCGAGAAACTGTCGAAAGTGGCTCTGGAAGCTGCTGAAAAATCGACCGAAGTGTCGTCCAAATGGGCGAAAGAAACCATCGCCAAGCTGTCGGGCGCTGCCAAAGCCAAAGCCGAGCCGGCTGAATACACCAAAGCCGTGACCGATTTCGCCAGCGCCGCTGCCGAACTGGCCGCTGAAAACCTGGCTGCTTTCGCTGAAATTGCGAAAAAAGTGCAAATGGAAACCGTCGAGCTGATGCTGGCTGCTGGCAAGGACGCTTCTGCCGAAGCAACCGCCGTCGTCAAAAAAGCCACCGACGAAGTGACCAACGTTGCGAAAAAAGCAGCTGCTGCTGCCAAGTAAGGATTGATCCCCCAGGATCAGGCGTCATTTCCCTTCCTCCCGGGGCAATGATGCGCGGGGCGGGCCTTGTGCCCGCCCTTTACTTTTCTCTGCACTGCCCTAAGGTTTCTCTGCACTGCAATAAGAATGCTGCACGAACCGGGGAGGGCCAAGATGGCCGAAACTGCCAAGCCATTGCTGATCAAGCGCTACGCAAGCCGCCGTTTGTATAATACCGAAACGTCCGACTATGTGACGCTGGAAGATATCGCGGGGTTCATCCGCGCGGGCCGCGAAGTGCAGATTGTCGATCTGAAATCCGGCGACGATCTGACACGGCAATACCTGCTGCAGATCGTGGCCGAACATGAATCCAAGGGCGACACCGTTCTGCCGACGAACGTGCTGACCGACCTTGTGCGCAGCTACACCACCAACATCCAATCCGTCGTGCCGCAGTTTCTGGCCGCCAGTTTCGAGATGTTGCGCGATGGCCCGACCAAGGTGATCGAGAATATGAACGCCATCCCGAATCCGCTGACGGCGATGCCGGGGTTCGATCTGATGCGCAAACAGCAAGAAGCGTTCATGAAAACAATGATGGGCGGCGTGCCCGGCTGGGGCGGCACCGGGCCGTCCAGTGACGACTCTGGCGGCTCTCAAGACCCCGCCGAGGAACTGGCAGAGATCAAGAAGCAGTTTGCAGAACTGCAAAAGAAGCTGTCGAAACTCTGACCGATGCCCGAAGCACAGGGCCGCGTCACCCTTTGGGGCATTGAAGTCTTTCTTGCGGTCGCCGAAGAGGGCGCGATTTCCACGGCGGCCAAGCGTTTGGCCGTCAGCCCTTCGGCAATCAGTCAGCAGTTGACCGGCCTTGAAACCGCCTTGGGTGCGGTCTTGCTGGATCGGTCCGCCCGCCCGATGGGCCTCACCCCGGCGGGGGCAATGTTCCGCCGCCACGCGCAAACCATCGTGAACACCGAGGCAGAGGCCCGCGCCGATCTGGCGATGGCCGATCTGTCGGGCCTGACGACGCTGCGGTTGGGCATGATCGAGGATTTCGATGCCGAGGTGACGCCGGGCCTGCTGTCTGCCTTGGCGCAGGAATTGAAGGGCTGCCGTTTTCTGCTGGAAACCGGGGCCAGCCACCGTCTGCTGGATCAACTCGACAGCCGCTCGCTGGACATCGTCGTTGCTGCCGATCTGGGGTCGGAATCCAGCGAAGGCAATTGGCGCGAGGTGCATCCGGTCCTGGCAGAGCCGTTTCTGGCGGTCACGCCAAAAGGCAAGAACCATGGCGATCTGCCCCTGATTCAATACACGGCGCGGCATCTGATGGGTCGCCAGATTGCCGGGCACCTTGCCCGCCAGAACATCCGCCTGACGCACCGCTTTGAACTCGACAGCTACCGCGCGATTCTGGCCATGGTGGCGGCGGGGCAGGGCTGGACGATTCTGACCCCGCTTGCCCTGCATCACGCCACCCGGTTCCGCGAGGGCGTCGATGTGGCGCCTCTGCCGTTTGAACCGTTGGAGCGTACCCTGGCCCTGTCCGCGCGGGCGGGCGTGCTGCGCGACATTCCGGCGCAGGTTGCCGGGCGCCTGCGCAGCCTGATCCAGACGCAGATCGTCGATCCGGCGCAGGCGGATTGGCCTTGGCTGGGGCAAACGCTGCGGGTCCTGTAACGCCACGTCTCTTGCACCGGTCCCGGGCGCGTCATTTCCGCTTTGCCTTTTTCCCGCCCGCGCGTTAGGCCCGCCTGACCCTGAAAGGAACGCCCATGGCCCTGAACGACCTTTTCACCCGCGCCGGAAACGTCTGCGAATTCTGTGGCGATGCCGATGATCTGGCGGCCGTCGCCTTCGCACCGGCGGGCGATGTGCTGCTTTGTGCCGCCTGCCGGGGGGAAACCGATGTGCCCGCTGATCATTGGCGCTGCCTTGAAGGCGCCGCGTGGAGCGGCGAACCCGCCGTTCAACTGGCCGTCTGGCGCAAGCTGGGTGCAATTGATGCACCTTGGGCGACCGAGGCGCGCGACGCCATGGTGCTTTTGCCCGAGGTTGCCGGTTGGGCCGATGCGCCCGCAGCCGTCGAACACCGCGACAGCAATGGCGCGGTTCTGGTGCAGGGCGATACCGTCGTTCTGATCAAGGATCTGGTGGTGAAAGGCGCGAACTTTACCGCCAAACGGGGCACGGCGGTGCGCGGTATCGCCTTGGTGCCCGATAATGCGGCCCAGATCGAAGGCCGCGTCGAAGGTCAGCGCATCGTCATCCTGACCGAGTTCGTCAAGAAACGCTAAGCCTCAGGCCATCCCCCCGGCAACCAGCCGCGCGGCCAACCGGGCATAGGCCTCTGCGGTTGCCCCGTCACCCGCTGCAATCGGCGTGCCCGAATCTCCGGCAACGCGAACCTCCAAGGCCAGCGGCAGTTCGCCCAGGAAGGGCAGGTTCAGCCGCTTTGCCTCGTCCGCCACGCCGCCATGGCCGAACAGATGCGCCTCATGGCCACAGTTCGGACAGACATAGCTGGACATGTTCTCGATCAGGCCCAGCACCGGCGTTTTCATCTTCTGGAACATGTCCAAAGCCTTGCGCGCATCCAGCAAAGCCACGTCCTGCGGGGTGGACACCACGATGGCACCGGTCAGCTGCGTGCTTTGACACAGGCTTAGCTGCACATCCCCCGTCCCCGGCGGCAGGTCAATGATCAGCACGTCCAGATCCCCCCAGGCCACCTGCGTCAGCAACTGTTGCAGCGCCCCCATCAGCATCGGCCCGCGCCAGATCACCGCCTCATTCTCGCGCAGCATCAGGCCAAGCGACATCATCGCCACGCCATGCGCCATCACCGGATTGATCGTTTTGCCGTCGGGCGAAGAGGGACGTCTGGAAACCCCCATCATGCGCGGCTGGCTAGGCCCGTGGATATCGGCATCCAGCAGGCCCACACGGCGCCCCTGCCGTGCCAAGGCCACCGCAAGGTTTGACGAAACCGTCGATTTGCCAACCCCGCCCTTGCCGGAGCCCACGGCAATGATGTGCTCAACCCCGGCAATCCGCGCCGGGCCGCCCTGTTGCGGCTTGGGGTGTTGGCCGATTTTAAGGC
>CAMFLG010000178.1 GCA_945957495.1 uncultured Pseudorhodobacter sp.
GCCGACGCCGAAATCGCTGCGAAATCCGCCGAATCCGCCAAGCGGATCGACGAGATTCGCGCTGGCGCCGTGGCTGCCGTTTCCGAAGTCGCCCAAGACACCGCCCGCGAATTGGTGGCGGCTTTGGGTGGTCAGGCAGACGCTTCGGCCATCAGCGCCGCCGTCTCCGCCCGGCTGAAAGGGTAACACGATGAAAAAACTGATCGTTCTGTTCGCCCTGCTTGCAAGCCCGGCTTTGGCCGAAACCGAAGAGGCGTTCTTCTCGCTGAAGAACACCGAATTCATCGTGCTGCTGTCGTTCCTGCTGTTCGTGGCCATTCTGCTTTGGCAGAAGGTTCCGGCCAAGCTTGGTGCAATGCTGGATGCCCGCGCCAATCAGATCAAAGCTGATCTGGATCAGGCCCGCGCCCTGCGCGAAGAGGCAAAGGTTCTGCTGGCCTCTTACGAAAAGAAGCAAAAGGAAGTGCTTGCGCAGTCCGAGCGTATCATCGCAACCGCCAAGGAAGAGGCGCAGCTTGCCGCCGCTCAGGCCAAGGAAGATCTGAAAGCCTCGATCGCGCGTCGTCTGGCTGCCGCTGTTGAACAGATTTCCGCGGCAGAGGCCTCTGCCGTGCGGCAGGTGCGTGAAAGCGCGATTTCGGTCGCCGTGGCTGCTGCTGCAGACGTGCTGTCGCAACAAACCACCGCAGCATCTGCGGCTTCTTCGATTGACGCCGCAATCGCGCAGGTTGAAGCAAAGCTGCACTGATCCAGCGATTGAGATCTTGCAAAGGCCCGGGAATCTCCCGGGCCTTTTGCTATCTTTGCCGCTCTTGTTCCAACCGGCGCCGCGCGATGTCTTCGTTGCGCCGGGCCTTGATCTGGTCCTGCATGGCCTGTTCAACAAACCCCAGATGCGCCGCCACCGCCAAACGCGCGCCCGCGCCGTCACGGGCCTGAATGGTGGCATTGATCGCCCGATGCTGCGCCAAAAGGCTGTCGCGGATATCGCGGGCCTGAAACATCACTTGCCGATTGTAAAACACACCCTGCCGCAGCAGATCATACATCGACCGCATCATGTGCAGCATCACCACATTATGGCTGGCCTCGATGATTGCCATGTGAAAACTGGCGTCCAGATCAGCCTCGTCCGAGGGGTCGCGTTTCAGGTGCGCGGCCTCCATCTTGGCCAGAATCGCGGCGATGACCTGAAGGTCGCTTTCGGTGCCAAACTGCGCTGCACGTTCGGCGGCCAACCCCTCCATATCGCGGCGAAAGGCGAGGTAATCGAACACCGCCTCTTCATGGCTGGCAAACAGTCCTACCAAGGCCGGAGAGAACGCCGAACCCAGCACATCGCCCACATAAACGCCCGCGCCCTGACGGCTGACCAACAGCCCGCGCGCCTGCAGATCGGCGATGGCTTCGCGCAGCGACGGGCGCGATACGCCCATCCGGTCCGACAGATCCCGTTCGGCGGGCAACCGTTCGCCCGGTTTCAGGATGCCGCGCAGGATCAGCGTTTCGATCTGCGACACCACGCTTTGCGACAGTCTTTCGGCTTCGATCTTCTGAAAGGGCATGTTCGGCTCCGGATTGGTGCAAACATATGACCAATTCCGCAAAGTCTCAATGCAGAAGGGCCGGGAGAGCCCCGGCCCTTGCGCTAAACTTCAATCCGTTCAGTTTGTCGGGCGGATGATGATTTCCACGCGCCGGTTCAGCGCACGACCCTCTGGCGTCAGGTTGGAGGCCACCGGTTGCTCTTCGCCACGACCAAAGGCCGAGATACGCGCATTCGGCACGCCGCTGTCGCGCAGGACGTTGGCGACAGACACCGCGCGGCGCTGCGACAGATCCTGGTTCATCGCGGCAGAGCCGACGTTGTCGGTATGGCCAATCACCTGAACATTGCTGTTGGGGTATTTCAGCAAAGACGCACCCACCGCCCGGATGTCACGCTGCAGGGCGGGGTTCAGGGCGGCGCTGCCGGTATCAAACAGCAGATCCTGCGGCATGTTCACCGTCAGGAAAGTACCGTTGTTGGTGACGGAAATATCCGAATTTGTGATCGACGCGCGCATTTCGGCCGTTTGCTGGTCCAGGCTGCTGCCAACCGCTGCACCCAGTCCCGCGCCCACCACCGCACCAATCACCGCGTTGGTGGCGCGACTGCGGCTGTTGTTGCCAGACAGCGCACCGACACCGGCGCCGATAATGCCGCCGGTGATCGCACCGCCACGGGTCTGCGCGCCCGGCGCGGCATCAGGATTGGGGGCGCAGGCACCCAAAGTCAGAACTGCAACAGAGGTAAGGATTAGCGGGGTCTTGAACGTCATCTACTGCCTCTCAAAATTCGCTGGCCGCATTCGGCCTTGGGGGCAGCTTATAGCAGGCTTGAATTGCAAGGCACAGTCGGCACAACCCGGCGGCAAGAAGTCGCGCATCAAGTTTCAGGGAGCGCCTCTTCGCGGGCCGATTCCCACGCCAGCATTGCCCGCTTGACCGGCAGGCCCCAGTGATATCCGCCCAAACCGCCGGATTTGCGGATGGCCCGGTGGCAGGGGATCAGCAGGCTGATCGGATTGCGGCCAACGGCGGTGCCCACCGCCCTGACGGCCTTGGGCGTGCCGATGAACCCAGCAATATCACCATAGGTCGTGACGTGGCCCGATGGGATTTTCAGCAGCGCCTCCCACACCTTGATCTGAAACGGTGCGCCGATCAGGTGCAGCGGGGCAGGGGCATTGCCATGCTCATCCGCCCGCAAGGCAGCCAGCACCCACGGTCGCAACGCCGTGGGGTCTTCCACAAAATCCGCCCGGGGCCAGCGGTGAAACAAATCCTCGAACGCGGCAGCCTCGCCCATTTCGGCGGCAAAGCCCATGCCGCAGATGCCCTTGTCCGTACCCATCACGATGGCGGGGCCAAAGGGGCTATCAAACCAGCCCCATAGGATTGTCAGCCCCTCACCACCGCGCGCCACATCGCCGGGGGTCATCGCCTCCCATGTCAGGAAAAGATCGTGCAGGCGGCCTGTGCCGGAAAGCCCGGTTTCCGCTGCCACGTCCAGCAATGTGTGCTTTTCCGCCAACAGCCTGCGGGCATGGTCCAGCGTCAGGTATTGCTGATAACGTTTTGGCGACACACCCACCCATTGCGAAAAGGTGCGCTGAAAATGCGCCGTACTCATGCCCATTTTTGCGGCCAATTCGTCCAGGCTCAACCCCGGCCCTGCCGCATCAATGATCTTCAGGGCGCGGCCGATGACGGCGTAATGATAGGCGGGGGATTGATCGGTCATATCTGTCTCCTTGCCGATACCATAGGGGCGCGAAATCGCGCGCGCGACCCGTTTCCTGCGGCTTGTGAGCGCGCCTGTGGCATGCATAGATGGCCCGATGACACGCCAGCTTGATTACCCCGCGATGCAGCGCATTTTCACCCGGTTCCAGCAGATCGAGCCGGAGCCGAAGGGCGAATTGCATCACAGCAACGCCTTTACTTTGGTGGTGGCAGTGGCGCTATCGGCGCAGGCAACCGATGTGGGGGTGAACCGGGCGACTGCAAAGCTGTTCCAGATCGCCGATACGCCGGAAAAGATGCTGGCGCTGGGTGAAGAAGGCCTGATCGAACATATCAAGACGATCGGGCTTTTCCGCAACAAGGCAAAGAACGTGATCCGGCTTAGCCAGATCCTGATCGACACATTCGGCGGTCAGGTTCCATCCTCGCGCGCGGCGCTGATGACGTTGCCCGGGGTGGGTCGCAAGACCGCCAATGTGGTGCTGAACATGTGGTTTCACATGCCGGCGCAGGCGGTGGACACGCATATCTTCCGCCTGGGCAACCGCAGCGGCATCGCCCCCGGCAAGGACGAGGCGGCGGTTGAACGTGCCATCGAAGACAACGTTCCGGCGGAATTTCAACAGCACGCCCACCACTGGCTTATTTTGCACGGGCGGTATATCTGCATCGCGCGCAAACCCAAATGCGGCATCTGCCCGATCCGCGATGACTGCCTGTATGAGGAAAAGACCCTATGAAACGTTATCAGGTTGTCGGCATCGGCAATGCCATCGTTGATGTGTTCGCGCAGGCGGACGACAGCTTTCTTGAACTGATGGGGATCGAGAAGGGCATCATGCAACTGGTGGAGCGCGAACGGGGCGAATTGTTGTACGCCGCGATGAAAGACCGCGTGCAGGCGCCGGGCGGTTCGGTGGCCAACACCCTGGCGGGCATCGGCAATCTGGGGCTGACCACCGCCTTCATTGGCCGGGTCCACGATGACGCGCTGGGGCGGTTCTATGCCACCACCATGGCAGAGGGTGGAACAGATTTTCCCAACCGCCCGGTCGCGGGGGGGGAATTGCCGACCTCGCGGTCGATGATTTTCGTGGCACCGGATGGTGAACGGTCGATGAACACCTATCTGGGGATTTCCTCTGAACTTGGCCCCGAGGATGTGGCCGATGACGTGGCAGGTCAGGCGGCCTTGTTGTTTCTGGAAGGCTATCTTTACGATAAACCCAAGGGCAAGCAGGCGTTTGAACGCGCAGCCAAGCTGTGCCGCGCCGCAGGCGGGCTTGCCGGGATCGCCCTGTCCGACCCATTCTGCGTGGACCGGCACCGCAATGACTTCCGCCGCCTTGTCAAGGATCTGGACTATGTGATCGGCAACGAACACGAATGGTCCAGCCTGTACCAGACCGATCTGGAAAGCGCGCTGAAACAGGCCTCGCAGGATGCGGGACTGGTGGCCTGCACCCGGTCGGGGGATGAGGTCATCGTGATCCGGGGCGAGGATCGCGCCGTGGTTCCGGTGCATCGTGTGGTGCCGGTGGACGCAACCGGCGCGGGCGACCAGTTCGCGGCAGGCTTCCTGTATGGGATTTCAACCGGACGCAGCCTTGAGGTTGCTGGCCGGATGGGCTGCGTTGCCGCAACCGAGGTGATCGGCCACTTTGGCGCACGGCCGGAGGCCAGCCTTGCCGATCTTTTCGCTGCTCAAGGCCTGATCTGACCGCCGCCGCCTTGGTGGCACCGGCCCTGAATCTCGGGCGATGTAAACCGGCGAATGTCGTGCAATGTCGCGTGTTTGCGCGACATTTTGCTTGCCTCGCTTTGGCGCGGGCGGCATGTTGACGCCCAGCAGCCCACGCACGCAGGCGAAAACGGGCAATGAGGGCGGGCGATGCAACAAGACTATCAGGTGGCGGCACTTTGGATCGGCGGACCGCTCAGCTATCTGGAGCAGCTTTGCCTCAAATCCTTTGTTGATGCGGGCCAGCACATCCGGCTTTACCGCTACGAGGATATTCCGAACGTCCCCGAGGGTGTCGAGGTTGCCGACGCGGCCGAAATCATGCCGCTGACCGGCTTTCTGCGCCACGAACGCACCGGCAGCCCGGCGCTGCATTCCGACCTGTTCCGCTATCACATGCTGGCCAAGCTGGATCGCACGATTTGGGCCGATACAGATGCCTATTGTGTCAAGCCGTTCCGCACAGCCAGTGGCCATTTCCATGCCTGGGAATCCGAAACCGGCATCAATGGCGGCGTGCTGGGCCTGCCACAAGACAGCGAAACGCTGGCGGGATTGCTGGAATTCACCCGCGACGAGTATGCCGTGCCGCTGTGGTATGATGAGGCGTATCGGGCCGAGTTGCAGGCGGCGCGCGATGCGGGCAAGCCTGTGCATGTTTCGGAACAGCCCTGGGGTGTCTGGGGCCCGCATGCGATCACGCATTTCCTCAAGACCACGGGTGAGGTGCGGTTTTCGATGCCCCGCGTCGCGCTTTACCCCTTTGCCTACGAAGATCGGCGCCTGATGCTGAAACCCGGCGTACCAGTCGCGGATTATGTCACGGACGAGACTTATTCGATCCACTTCTATGGCCGCCGGATGCGCGCGCGTATTCTAGAGAAGGAAGAGGGCGGTGTGCCGCGCCCGCGCAGTCTGGTTGGCCAGTTGCTGCGCAAACATAAGATCGACCCTGCCGCCGCCCCCCTCCGCCGCCCCGCCGCAAAGCCAGAGGCCGAGGCGGATACCGACGATTGATCCCGGGCAGTGCCGGTGCGGGCCGCTGGCTTGCACAGCCGCGCCATTTCATGCAAGAGCGGGCAGACACTGCCACATATGAGGGCTGCAGCATGGATTACGGCAAATCGGGCAATGCAAAGCCTGACAAGAACATCCCCAAACACAAGGTCGGCAAAGGCCTTGGGGCCGAGAAAAGCCCGACGGGTGGCAAGGCCAGCAAGGATGAACTTGTGGCCCGCCTGAAGGCCGCGGCCGCGAAGAACAAGCAGGGCTAAGCCCGTTGCGGCGCCCGGCTCAGGGCGCCGCCGCAATCTGCACAGGCGCCGGGCTGTGCCGGGGCAAACGCACGGTCAGATGTTCGGCGACCACCTGCGCAAAGGGCGTCATCTGAAAATCAGGCAGCAGCGCCTGCATCGGCGCAGGGTCCAGCCAATGCGGATGCTCGGTCAGATAGCGCATTTCCAACACCTCGCGCGCCAGTTCCCAAAACGGGGCGGCCAGCCGCATTTGCCACCACGGAAAACTGCCAAAGCGATAGCTGCGCCCGGTCTGCCGTTCAACCTCGTCCTTTAGCTGCCGCGCGGTAAAGCTGTGGCCAGCAAACGGCACCACGGCATAGTCGGGTAGATCGGGAAGGCGCACCAGCGCCTCTGCCGCCCGCCCCAGATCGCGCAGGTTGGCATAGGCGTGCATTGCGTCGGGCGAGCCGCCGTAGATGATCTTGCCCGCCTTCACCCCGCGCAG
>CAMFLG010000179.1 GCA_945957495.1 uncultured Pseudorhodobacter sp.
GGCCCAGGGTCAGCGACACTGGGGCTGCGGCAGAGATCATCTTCCAGACCGAACGGCCCGATGACAGGCTGTTGCCGAAATTGCCGTGCAGAAGGTTCCAGATGTAGCTTGCGAACTGCACGAGGAAGGGCCGGTTCAGCCCGGCCTGATCGCGGATCGCCTCGATCTTGGCGGGGTCATAGGCCACATCGCCGGGCGCGCGCAGGAAGATCAGCTTGATCGGATCACCCGCGCCATAGAAGGCCAGCGCATAGACCGCCAGCATAACCAGCAGCACAGAAGGAATCCACCACAGCAGGCGGTTGAGGATATAGGCGAACATGGCGTGCTTTCGGGGCAGAGGGAGGGGTGGGCAAGGATGTCCTGCCCACCCCGTTTAAACTGCCAAACTCAGTTGATGGAAATCGCCCAGGGGGCAACGACCTGCCAGTCAAGGTTCTTTTCCATACCGGCAACATTGGCCAAGGCCCAACGCGACATGGTTTGCTTGTACCACGGGATGAACATGAAGTCGTCGCGGAAGACACGCTGGGCTTCCTGCGCCTTGGCAACGCGGTCGGGATCGTCCACGGGTTTGGTCAGGGCCTCGGCGATCAGGGCATCTACCTTGTCGTTCTTGTAGCTCATCTTGCCGCTCGCATTGCCCGAGGTGGACGCGATGGAGCCTGCCAGATAGCTGGGCGCGTCGGGCACCCGGGTGCCAACGTCATCGCGGAAGATCTGCACGGCGTTCTGATCGGGGCCGGCATATTGGTCTTGCTGCGGTTTCATATCGACTGCAGTGATGCCAAGGTTCTGCCGCCATTGTTCGGCGATATACTGTGCTGCCGCCTCGTTCGCGGGCGAAGAGATGCCGACGAACAACAGTTTCGGCAGCTTTTCCGGCCCGCCATAGGTCGAGGCCGCCAAAGCCGCCTTGGCCGCTTCGGGATCGAAGGGGTAGGGGACGAAGGCAGGATCATCGGCGCCGGGGACAGAGTTCATCACCATGTCGGTTTTGGTGTGCGGGCCATCGGGGAAGCTGGCCTTGATCAGACCGTCGCGGTCAATCGCCAGGATCAGCGCCTCACGCACCTTGGGGTCATCCATCGGCGCGCGGGCCGAATTGAACCAGAAATGCTGGCTGGTCGGAATGACTGGACCTGCGGCGAATTCCGCCCCCAGATCCTGAATGATCGTAGACGTCACCAGTTCGGTATGGGCCTGATATTCGCCGGATTTCAGCATCTGCGTCGCGGTCACGTTGTCTTCGACGGCTGTGATTTCGATGCGGGCGAGTTTCGGGGCCGGGCCGAAGAAGTTCGGGTTCGGAACGAAAGCCAGTGTGCCTGCGTCCAGATCAATCGCCTCGAGCATGAAGGGGCCAGAGTTGATCGCGCCGTTTTCCGGGCGATAGAACTCGGGAACCTCATTGCCATCCGCGCCGCGCGCCTGCGCGCCTTTGACGATGGGCGCAATGTGGTTGGCGATGCGTTGGAAAAAGATCGGGTCGGGGCCGGTCAGCGTTACGGTGAGGGTCGCGTCATCGGTCGCCACGATACCGGAAATGTCGCTGCCGCCGCCGTTCTTGACGGCCTCATAGCCAGCGACGTTCGACAGCACCTGATCAATGCGCTGGTTCTTGGTGGCGGGCATCGCCGAAAGTTCCCACGATGCCTTGACATCGCCTGCAGTGATCGCGCTGCCGTCCGAGAATTTGGCCGCCGGGTTAACCTTGAAGGTCCAGCTGGCGAAATCGGCCGAAGGCGTCCATTCCGTCAGAACATAGGGCTGAATCTCGCCCTTGTCGTTGAAATACATCGCACTGGCGTTCCAGATCGAATTCCAGCGGAACGGTACACCGCCGCCGCGCAGGGGCGACCAATCTTGCGAAAAGGCCGGGTTGATCACTTTCAGAACCTGACCCTCTTGCGCCATCACGATGTGCGAACCTGCCCCAAAGGCGGTTGCAGCGACAATCGAGCCGAGCCCGAGTTTCAGCGCGGCGCGACGGCTGATCCCGGCGTTTGTCTGTGTCAGTGACGTTTTCATGCTTTCGTCCTCCCAAACGATAAAGCTGCGCACGGTCGGGGCGTTTGTGGGCTGCCCGAAGCCGTCTGTTCCGCATGCCAAAGACCGAACAACTTTCCCTATAATCTGTCAAGTTGTTAATTTAATTATTACAACTATGCCGAGATCGACTGAGGAGGTGAGGGAGATAAGAATAAAAGCATTTATAAACAGTATGTTATTTGCGTTCTTGCGGGGTACTCCTTTGAGGGGGACTTGACAACTTGTGTGGTGGAGGTGCCAAATCCGCGAAATTTATGGCCAATGCCCCCCGAAACTGCTGAACGGACTGCTCAAATGTCGAAGCCTGGCGCCGAATCCGAACTGACCACCGCACAGATCGTTGCCCTGATGGACGGGCAGTTGCGTCCCGGTGCCAGCCCACTTGTGGTGTCTGAGGCCTATCTGCCATCGGCCATGGTGCAGAACCACGCGGCGTTTCTGGCGTTTCTGCCCGGGGGCGATCTGGCCTGTGCGTGGTTTGGCGGCACCATGGAAGGGCGGGGCGATATCTCGATCTGGATGTCGCGGCTGGCGCCGGGGGGCGCGGTCTGGTCGGCGCCACAAAGGCTGAGCGACGCGGCAGATCGGTCCGAACAGAACCCGGTGCTGTTCGTGGCACCCGATGGCGTAGTGTGGCTGTTTCACACCTCGCAGCCGGGCGGGCGGCAGGATGAGTGCGAGATCATGGCGCGGCAATCGCAAGATGGCGGGGCGAGCTTTGGCCCGGCCCGGCGGGTTGGCGCATTTACCGGCGTGTTCGTGCGCCAGCCGGTGCAGATCACCGACAAGGGCCGTTGGCTGTTGCCTTGTTTCCACTGCGTCGCGGCCCCTGGCACGCGCTGGACGGGTGGGCTGGACACGGCGCTTGCGCTTTATTCGGACGATGCCGGCGCGACATGGGAGGCGAGGCCGGTGCCCGACAGTCTGGGGGCGGTTCATATGAACCCGATCCCCGCCAAGGATGGCACCGCACCGGCCTTTTATCGCGACAGATTCTCGGCCCAGGTCAGGCGCAGCCTGTCGCAGGACGGGGGCGAGACATGGTCTGCACCGCAGCCGACGGATTTGCCCAACAACAATTCCTCCATTCAGGCGATCCGGCTGGCCGATGGTCGGGTGGCCATGGTGCTGAACCCGATCAACGCCGCCATGTCAGACCAACGCCGCGCCTCGCTTTATGACGAGATCGAGGACGATGCGGTGGCGGGCACGGGCGGGGCGATCTGGGGTGTGCCGCGCGCGCCAATGGCCCTGGCCCTTTCGCGCGACAATGGCGCCAGTTTCGATGAAATCCACGTTCTGGACAGCGGCAGCGGGGCTTGCCTTTCCAACAATTCCGAGGACGGCAAGAACAAGGAACTGTCCTATCCGTCGATCCTGCAGGATCCTTCCGGCGATTTGCACATCGCCTATACCTATCACCGCCGGGCGATCAAATATCTGCGGCTGCGCCTGAATTCAGCGGCTTAGCGCGGGACGGGTCAGGCCCTTCCGGGCTTGTCGGGGATTCGACGGTCAAGGCCGTGGCCAGCAGCAGTTCGCGTTCCAGTTCCACCTGCTCGCGGGCGCGTGGTTTGCTGAGGGGGGCAAGCAGCAGGTAGGTGGCCGGGGTCAGGAACAGGGTCGAGATGGCGGCAAATCCCAGCGCCCCCACGATCACCCAGCCCAAGGCAGAGCGCGCCTCTGCCCCCGGACCTACGGCGAACAGCAGGGGCAGGGCGCCCAGGATGGTGGAAAGCTTGGTCATCATGATCGGGCGCAGGCGCAGGACGCTGGCCTGTTCGATCGCCTGTCGCACCGAATAGCCCTGATCGCGCAATTGGTTGGAAAACTCGACCACCAGAATGCCGTTCTTGGCCATGATACCGACCAACAGCACCAGACCGATTTCCGAATAGACGTTCAGCGATTCGCCGGTTAGCAGCAGGGCAAAGACGCCGCAGGCCAGCCCGAAGGGCACTGTCACCATGATGATGGCGGCGCTGACAAAGCTTTCGAATTGCGCGGCCAGTACCAGCAGGATCACCAAGGCAGCAAATCCGAAGGTGGTGGCCAGACCGTTGGAATTCTGCCCGATGGTGGCGGCCTCGGCCAAAGGCAGGATCGTGACGCCTTCGGGCAGGTTGGGCAACAGCAGGGCGCGCGCCTGTGCATAGGCCTCGCCGATGGGAAAGCCATCGCTTAGCCCGGCAGAGATGTTGACGGCGCGTTGCTGTTCTTCCCGGTTCAGCGCGGGTGCGGCGGCGCTTTCGGTCAGGGTGACAAGCGTGGCCAAGGGCACGAAACGGCCGTCGCCCGCGCGCACGAAGATGTTTTGCAGATCGGTCGGGTCGTTGATCGGCTGGCTGGTTGATTGCAGGTACAGCGGATAGCTGACGCCGTTCAGATCGATATCGCCCAGCGATTTGCCGTCCAGCATCGCCTGCAGCGTGGCGCCCATGCCGCTGATATCGACGCCAAGCTGATCGGCGCGCAGACGGTCAATCTGCACCGTGACCTGCGCCTGCGTGGCATCATAGCTGGAGCGGACCTGACCAAAACGCGGATCGGTGGACAGGGTGGCCACGGCCGCATCCGCCGCCTTGGCCAGCGTGTCATAGCGCGCGCCGACAAGGGCAAACTGCAAACCGCTGCCGCCGCCCCGGATGCCAAGGCTGTTGGGCTGCATCGCCGAGGCGCGCACCCCCGGCACCTTGGCAATGGCGGCTGAAATATCGGCGGCGATGGCCTGCTGATTGCGACTGCGCTCATCCTGCGGGGCAAGTGAGATCGAGACAAAGCCGCGGTTGGTCGATCCGCCGAACCCGGTGATGGAAAAGATGTTCGCCACCTCTCCCGAGGCTTTCAGCGGGGCTAGCAGGTCTTCGATCTTGGCGATCTGGGCGTTGGTATAATCCAGACTGACATTCTGCGGCGCCTGAACGATAACAATGACACGGCTGCGGTCTTCGGGCGGCGTCAGCTCTTGTTTCAGCGACGGAAAGGCGAACCAGGCCAGTGCGGCGAACACCGCCGCTGCGGCCAGGATGACCAAGGGCACCTGCAGCGCCGCGTGCAGCATCCTTGCGTAAACCCTGGCAATGGCGCGGCCCATGCGGGCGATTGCGCCGCTGTCGTTGCCGATGTCGCGGCCAAGCGCGCGGGCAGCCATCATTGGCGACAGCGACAGCGCCACCACGGTGGACACCATCACCGCGATGGCCAGCGTGATGCCGAATTCGCGGAACAGGCCGCCGACCTGACCGGGCAGGAAAGAGATCGGAATGAACACTGCCGCCAGCGTGACCGATGTGGACAGAACCGCGAAGTAGACCTCTTGTGTGCCGGTCACGGCGGCGGCGCGGGGGCCAAGCCCGCTGCGGCGCAGGCGGACGATGTTTTCCAGCACCACAATGGCATCATCCACCACCAGCCCCGTGGCCAGAACAAGCGCCAGCAGCGTCAGGATATTGATAGAAAATCCCACCGCATACATGCCAGCCAGCGCGCCAGACAGGGCAATGGGCATGGCAATCGCCGGGATCAGCGTGGCGCGCCAGTCGCGCAGGAACAGGAAGATGATGGCAGTGACCACCAGAACCGAAATCGCCATCGAGCGGACCACCTCTTCCACGGCGCCGCGAATGAAGACGGCATCATCCGAGGTGACGGCGATGGTCACGCCTGCGGGCAGGCTTTGGCTGATCTGGTCAATGGCGGCGTGGATGCCGTTTGAAATCTCGATGGTGTTTGATTGCGCCTGACCGATCACGCCCAGACCCACACCGGATTTTCCTTGCGCGCGGATTTTGGTGCCGCCGGGGTTTGGCACCAGAAACGCCGTTGCCACCTCGGACAGGGCGATGCCTTTGCCGACCTGCAGTTGCAGGATCTGGTCCAGTGTCACAACCTGCGCGCTGGCACGCACGATGATGTTCTGGTTCGTGGCGTTCAGGGTGCCCGCCGGGCTGTCGTAGGACACGGTGTCAAGCGCCGCCGTCAGATCGGCCAAGGTCAATCCGCGGGCGGCAAGGGCTGCGGGGTTGATATCCACGGTCAGGATTTGTGCTGCATCCCCCGAAAGCTGCACATCGGCCACGCCCTCGACCGACCGCAGCCGGTCAAGGATAGTGGTGTTGACCAGATCGGTCAGCGGGCCGATGCCCATGCTGTCTGACGTGACCGAAATTTGCAGTATGGCCTGGGCGTTGCTGTCGGCCTTGACCACGATCGGGTCTTCGGCATCGGTGGGCAGGGTCGCGCGCAGCCGTGACACCGCATCGCGGGTATCCGAGGCCGCAACGTTCAGATCGGTGCCCGACGAAAATTCGACCGTTGTGCGGCTGGAGCCGTAGCGAGAGGTAGAGGACACGCCGGTCACGCCGGAAACCCGTGCAACTGCCCCTTCGACGATGCTGGTGACGCCCGCATCGACGGTTTCGGCAGAGGCGCCGGGGTAGTTTGTGGAAATGGTCAGCACCGGGCGGCTGACATCGGGCAGTTGCTGCACCTGTAGGCCCAGAAGGGCGGCCATACCTGCCAGAAAGATGATCGCGTTTAGCACAAAGGCCAGAACGGGCCTGCGCACGAACAGCGCGGCCAGCATGGCGCCTTGTTGCTGTGGCTGGCGCTGTGACATCGGCTAGTTCCCCGCAGCGGCGGCATCGCCGGATTTGGCCGCCTTGCCTGCGCCGCCGTCCTGCCCGGCCTCGGCGCCAAAGACCTGCACCTCTG
>CAMFLG010000180.1 GCA_945957495.1 uncultured Pseudorhodobacter sp.
CGGGCCTTCGCGCCCATATGAACAAGGTCTACGGGCTGATGTCCGTGGCAATGGTTGTGACGGGTGGCGTGGCTTGGTCTGTTGGCACCAGCACGGCGCTGTTGTCGATCTTCCGCAACCCGGAAACCTTGCAACCGAACCTGATGGGCTGGGTGGTGATGTTCGCCCCGCTGATCATGGTCTTTGCCTTCAGTGCCACCATCGGCCGCATGACGGCGGCAGCGGCGCAACTGTTCTTCTATGCCTTCGCCGCCGTGATGGGCCTGTCGCTGGCGTGGATTTTCCAGGTGTTTACCGGGGTTTCCATCGCGCAGACCTTCTTTGTCACCGCCATCGCCTTTGCGGGCCTGTCGCTGTACGGCTACACGACCAAGCGCGACCTGTCCGGGTTTGGCACCTTCCTGATGATGGGGGTGATCGGCCTGATCGTGGCGTCGCTCGTCAACATCTTCCTGCAGTCGCCTGCGATCATGTTCGCAATCTCGGCCTTGGGCGTGTTGATCTTTGCCGGTCTGACCGCGTTTGACACCCAGAACATCAAACTGAACTACATCGAGCATGCGCGCTCGATGGATCAGGAATGGCTGGGCAAATCGGCGATCATGGGGGCGTTGAACCTGTACATGAACTTCATCAACCTGTTCATGTTCCTGCTGCAATTCATGGGCAACCGCGAATAAGCGGCGCCGGATTAAAGGCGGAAGGGCCGGGGCAATCCCCGGCCCTTTGTGCATTCTGACGCGGGCCCGGGAAAAATGGTCACGTTTCGCGGCGCCGCGATCGAGAGGGCGTTGATTTCCTTGAAATTCCGCGAAAAACCACGCAATACTGTGATCTATCAGGCGGCACAGGCAGCTGCGCGGCCATGGCTCTTACAAGTGGAGGCTTTCGATGGCTGACTATCAGACGATCCGGACCGTTGGCGCGGGTGCGCGCTCTGCCGAGATTGATGCGGGCCTTCGCGCCCATATGAACAAGGTCTACGGGCTGATGTCCGTGGCAATGGTGATCACCGGCGGGATGGCCTGGGCGATTTCCGGGCTGGCGACCACGACCGATGCATCGCAGGCGGTGGCAACCCTGCCGAACGGCGTCATGCTGACCAGCCTCGGCTCGGCGGTTTATCTTTCGGCCCTGCGCTGGGTGATCATGCTGGCCCCCCTGGGCATGGTCTTCGCCTTTGGCGCGGCCATCAACAAACTGTCGGCGGCGGGCGCACAGCTGTTCTTCTATGCCTTCGCAGGTCTGTTCGGCCTGTCGCTCAGCTCGATCTTCCTGGTCTATACCGGCGGGTCGATCGTGCAGACCTTCCTTGTCACCGCAATCGCCTTTGCGGGCCTGTCGCTGTACGGCTACACCACCAAGAAAGACCTGAGCGCCATGGGCACCTTCATGGTGATGGGCGTCTGGGGCTTGCTGGTGGCGATGCTGGTGAACTGGTTCCTGAAATCGCCGGCGTTTGACTTTGCGATTTCGGCGGTGGGCGTGGTGATCTTTGCCGGGCTGACGGCGTGGGACACCCAGAAGATCAAAGTGACCTATCTGCAGCACGCGCAGGGCGGCGATTCCGAATGGCTGGGCAAATCCGCCATCATGGGCGCGCTGACGCTGTATCTGGACTTCATCAACCTGTTCATGTTCCTGCTGCGCTTCATGGGCAACAGCCGCAACTGAGGCAGGTTCAGGGAAACACAAAGGGCCGGGGAGTTCCCCGGCCCTTTTGCATTCAGACCACCGCGCCGAACAGATGGCCGACAAGCGCGGTAACGGCCATGGCCACCGCCCCCCAGAAGGTGACGCGCAACACGGCCCGCAGGATCGGCGCGCCGCCTGCCCTGGCCCCCACGGCGCCAAGGGCGGCCAGAAACAGCAACGACAGCACCGTCACCCACAGGCTGATCGCCGTTTCAGGCACCAGCGCCGCCGTCGCCATCGGCAAGGCCGCACCAACGGCAAAGCTGGCGGCAGAGGCCCCGGCAGCAACCAGCGGCTTGGCCTCGGTATGTTCGGAAAAGCCCAACTCGTCGCGCAGATGCGCCGCCAGTGGGTCTTTGGCATGCAGGGCCGTGGCCACCTGCAGCGCAAGCTCTGGGGAAAGGCCGCGGTCCTCATAAATGCCAGCCAGGGCGCGCAGTTCTTCCTCGGGGTCGGCTTCGATCTCGGCGCGTTCGCGTTCGGTGTCGGCCTTTTCGGTATCGGCCTGCGAGGAAACCGAGACATATTCCCCCGCCGCCATCGACAAGGCCCCCGCGACCAGCCCGGCCATCCCGGCCACCAGCACCTCGGCCCGGCCAGAGGCGGCAGCGACGCCGACGATCAGCGACGCGGTCGAAACGATGCCGTCATTCGCCCCCAGCACCGCCGCCCGCAGCCAGCCCGTGCGCGCGACGTAATGTTCCTCGTAATGGTTGCGTTCCATATCTTGCCCCTGACTGCGGTTCAGGCGCCACTTGGCGCGCGTTCCGCGCCCGGGTCAATGCGGCAGAGGCGCCCAGAAAGCCTAAGACAGAAAACCAAAAAGCCGCGCGAATGGCGCGGCCTTCGGTTCGGTCAGCTCGGGCAGATCTTACTTGATCTTGCCTTCCTTGTATTCCACATGCTCCCGCTTGACGGGGTCATATTTCTTGACCGTCATCTTTTCGGTCATGGTACGGGCATTCTTCTTGGTCACATAGAAGTGCCCCGTGCCAGCCGTCGAGTTCAGACGGATCTTGATCGTCGCCGGTTTGGCCATGGTCGTCTCTCCTGCATCGGGGAAACACCGTTGCCCCGCGAAATCCTTGAAGCCTGCCTTTTACGGATGGAAGCGGCAGAGTCAACAGCCAAACGGCAGCAAAGGTGATCTTATTGCGCGGCTCTGCCGCAAGCTTTTGAGCGCTGACGCGCAGGCGCTCCGCGCGGGAGTATTTGCGCCAGTATGAAAGACACATCCTTCACATTGGTCCAAAATACTCTCCCCGAAGGGCCGGGTTGCAGGAAATGCGCGGATGGCCTGTAAGCCGGATTCTGTCCAGGGGTTGCCCCCTTGGATGACCATTCCTCTGCCGCACCTGTTGCCAGGGCGGTCAAGCTGCCAACCCGGGCCTCTGGGCTGAAGTGTCCCTGTGGAGGTCTCTGCAAAAGCAGACCTTTCCACCCGAGGCCCCTATTCGGCATTGCTCCGGGTGGGGCTTGCCGTGCCGTCCTTGTTGCCAAGTCCGCGGTGGGCTCTTACCCCACCGTTTCACCATCGCCGTGGATCCGTCATTGGTAAACCGCTGACACCATGGCAGACTCTTCTCTGTGGCGCTTTCCCTGGGGTTGCCCCCGCCGGGCGTTACCCGGCACCCTTTCTTCATGGAGTCCGGACTTTCCTCGAACCTTGCGGCCCGCGGTCATCCAGCCATCCGCGCGACGGGCGGCTTACGCCTTGGCGCGGGCGGCGTCAACCGCTGTAGGGTGGGCAATCTGCCCACCCCGGTCAGACCGGGAAGCGGCGGGCGAGGTTGGCGGCGGCGCCCGCGTCCTGCGGGCTCAGCGGGCCGGTGGCCCAGGGCCGAAAGCGCAGGCGGAAGGCGGCAAGCAGCGTATCGGGCGCCGCCGCCGGATAGCCGAAACGCTGCAGCGCGGGCAGGAAATCGGCCGGGTCTGCGGTGGCGGTTTCCGGCCAGACCGACAGGCCCTGCCGCGCTAACCGCTGCCAGTCAAAGCGGCGGCCGGGGTCGATCTTGCGCTCCGGCGCCATATCGGAATGCGCGATGATGCGATGCGCCGGAATCGCCCAGCGCGCCATGATTCCGGCAAGCAGCCCTTCCAGCGCCGCCATCTGCGGTTCGGGGAAGGGTTGGCTGCCGGTGTTGGCCAGTTCAATGCCGATGGAATGCGAGTTGATGTCGCTCAGCCCGCCCCAGCCCCCTGCCCCGGCATGCCAGGCCCGCAAGGGTTCCGGCACCAGCGCCTCGGCCTCGCCCTGTTCGGACAAAAGCCAATGCGCCGAAACCTCAAAGCTTGGATCGCACAGGCGCGCCCGCGCCTCGGCGCAGCTGGCCATGCCGGTGTAGTGCAGCACGATCAGGCTGGGCACCGCCCCGCCGCGCCGGTCGCCAAAGTTCGGCGACGGCATCGGTTTACTGCGTGGCCAGGCGGAAGGGCGTCGGATCCCAGGCGCAGGCAAAGCCGTCGCCATCCGGGTCAAGGCCCTTGCGGTCGGATTTCGGGCCGCCCGCCTCCAGGAACGCGGTCTGCGCCAGATCGGGCGAGGCAAACTTGGCGCAGGCGGCTTCAAAGCTGGTCAGACGGATGCCGCCCCGCGAATACATCTGCACGCCGACCGGGTTGGTGGTAGACAGGGCAAAGGCCACGATATTCGGCGCGCCATCCTCGGTGCGTTGCGGCAGTGCGGTGGGCTGGTCGATCTGATACTGGGCGCGGTTCGCCTCGATCCGGGCCGCGTCACTGGCGATGGTTTCGCGCTGGGTCACGGCGGCGAAATCCTGTTCGTCCGACACGGTGCCGGGGGCGGCGCCCGTCATCTCTGACGTGGTTTCGGCAATGCCTGCGGGCGCGTTGCCACGGGCGCGTTCGCCTTCGGGTACGGTTGCGGCGGTTGCGCCGATGATGGCCCCGGTGGTGGCAGCGGCCACGCCAGGGGCAGCCAGCGGCGCGCCAGAGGCGGCAGGCGGCACGCCTTCGGCAGCGTCAATCGCGGCGGCGGCGCTTTCGGGCGAAAAGCCGGTGCTGGGGGCAGCAGCCGGGGCCGCCGGGGCGGCGGCGGCGGCCGTCTGGTTCTTCATATAGGTGTTGTAATCCTGAAACCCCGCGCCCGAATCAGGGACTTTCGGGGTACAGGCCGCAAGCCCGAGGGCCGCCAACAGGATGACAGAGCTGCGCATTTTTCTTGCCTCGGCGTTTCTTGTTCTGACGCCCCTTACCACCATTTTCCGGGCTTTGCCACAAAGCCTGCGGCGCGTTCCAGAACATAAGCGTGATTGAGCAATCCGGCCTCGTCCCAGGGCCGTCCGATCAGTTGCAGACCCATCGGCAGGCCCTTCTTGTCCAGACCAACCGGCACGGCGATGCCGGGCAGACCGGCAAGGTTAACGGTGACGGTAAAGACATCGTTCAGATACATCTCGACCGGGTCCGCATTGGCCATTTCGCCCAGACCAAAGGCAGAGGAGGGCGTGGCAGGCGTCAGGATCGCATCAACGCCCGCGTCAAAGGCCAGTTCGAAATCGCGTTTGATCAGGGCGCGCACCTTGCGGGCGCGGTTGTAATAGGCGTCATAAAACCCTGCCGACAGCACATAGGTGCCGACCATGACACGGCGCTGCACCTCGGGGCCAAAGCCCTCGGCGCGGGTCTTTTCGTACATTTCGGTGATGCCGTCGCCCTGCGCCAGCTTGGCGCGGTGGCCATAGCGCACGCCGTCATAGCGGGCGAGGTTGGACGAGGCCTCGGCAGGGGCGATGACGTAATAGGCGGGCAGCGCGTATTTGGTGTGCGGCAGCGAGATATCGACGATCTCGGCCCCCGCGTCCTTCATCATCGCCACGCCATCGGCCCACAGGGTTTCAATCTCTGCCGGCATGCCATCCATGCGGTATTCGCGCGGGATGCCGATTTTCTTGCCCCGGATGTCGCCCGTCAGCGCCGCCTCGAAATCCGGCACCGGGATATCGGCAGAGGTGCTGTCCTTCGGATCGTGCCCCGCCATCGCCTGCAAAAAGATCGCGGCGTCGCGCACCGATTTGGTCATCGGCCCGGCCTGATCCAGACTGGAGGCGAAGGCAACGATGCCCCAGCGCGACACGCGGCCATAGGTCGGCTTGATGCCGGTGATGCCGGTGAAGGCGGCAGGTTGGCGGATGGAGCCGCCGGTATCGGTGCCCGTCGCGGCAAGGCACAGGTCCGCCGCCACGGCGGCAGCAGAGCCGCCCGACGATCCGCCCGGCGTCAGCGGGGTTTCGTCATTGCCGCGCCGCCAGGGGTTGACGACATTGCCATAGCACGAAGTCTCATTCGACGAGCCCATGGCGAATTCGTCCATGTTCAGCTTGCCCAGCATCACCGCGCCCGCGTCGAACAGCTTGGTGGTGACGGTGGATTCGTATTCGGGTTTGAACCCCTTGAGGATGTTCGATGCCGCCTGCGACGGCACGCCCTTGGTGCAGAACAGATCCTTGATGCCCAGGGGGATGCCGCACATGGCGGGCGCATCGCCTGCCGCCAGTCGTGCATCTGCCGCGCGCGCCTGTTCCAGCGCGATTTCCGGGGTCTTGTGGACAAAGGCGTTCAGCCCGTCGCCCGCGTCCATCGCGGTCAGGCAGGCCATGGTCAGATCAACCGCAGTGATCTCGCGCTTGCGCAGCGCGTCGCGGGCGGCGGCGATGGTCCAGCTGTTCGGCGTATCGGTCATTCCACCACCTTCGGCACTGCAAAAAATCCTTCCCGGGCGTCGGGGGCGTTTTTCAGGATCTGCGCCTGAATATTGCCATCCGTCACCACATCGGCGCGGCGTTTCAGCCGCATCGGCGTGACCGAAACCATCGGCTCGATGCCGTCCACATTGACCTCGTTCAACTGCTCCATAAAGCCCAGGATGCCGGACAGTTGCGAGGCGAGCGCGGGCAGATTGGCCTCTTCCACCCGGATGCGGGCGAGTTTGGCCACCTTGCGCGCGGTGTCGATGTCGATGGACATGGGCGGGCTCCGTTGGGTTGGTCGCGCCCCGTTTAGCCTTGCGGGGCCTTGGGTGCAAGTATCGGCC
>CAMFLG010000181.1 GCA_945957495.1 uncultured Pseudorhodobacter sp.
ACTCCCCTCGACTAGTCGTCGGCAGCGTCAGATGTGTATAAGAGACAGCCCTTGGCCCTTACCCTTGAAATCTTTCCCCGCGGGGAAAGGTTCGTATCAACCTGCGTCCTGCGGTGCGGCAGCCTGCGGCGGCGTGCCCCCCAACGCGGTAATCACCTGGCCTGCGCGGGCGCGCAATCCGGCAGGCGCGTCCTGATCCTGCATCAGCGCCGCAAGCGCGGTGATCGCATCCTCGGGCTTGCCCTCTTCAATCGAGATATAGGCCAGTTGTTCCTGCGCCAGCGTGCGGAACGGCCGCCCGGGGGCCGCGATGGCCTCCAGCGCGGCGCGGCGGTCTGCCACGGGTTCATCCGCCCCCGCCAGCATCACCCGGCGCAGCGAGGCCAGATCGCGGAAACTCTGCGGCTGGCCCTGATCGGCCGTCAGCGCATCCAAAGCCGCCAGCGCCGCCACCTTGTCGGTCTTGGCGGCATCCGTCGCCTGCAACAGGCTGCGCAGCGCAATCTGGCCGCCATCCGCCGGAATCGCCGCAATCGCTGCCGCCCGATCCTCGGGTGCGCCAATGTCCATCGCATCCAGCATCGCATCGCCAAAGGCCTCGGCCCGTGCCGCATCCCGCGCCTTTGACCATTCGTTATAGGCCGCGCCGCCAACCACCAGGATCACCAGCAACACCCCGATCCAGCCATATTTGCGGAAGGCCGCAAAAAGCCGGTCGCGACGGACCTCCTCGGTCACTTCGTCGATGAAACTGTCCGGATTGCTCACCCTGCCACTCCTTCGCGCGGGGAAACGCCCCCCGTCTGGCTGTCTTGCGTCCCGCCCGTCTTACACGCGAAGCGCAAGGCTTGCCAAGCCCTGCCACGGGGCTAAAGCGGATGTGATCGGACCGCGCCTAATAGCTCAGGCGGCCTGTTGCTCTTCCTCATCCGCGCTTTGCCGCGCCCACATCGCGGCGTATCTGCCGTCGCGGGCCAGCAATTCCTCATGCGTGCCCCGTTCGGTGACAACACCCGCCTCCAGCACCAGAATGCAATCGGCATCGGCGATGGTGGACAGACGGTGCGCAATGGTGATCACTGACCGGCCCTGCCCCATTTCGCGCAAGGAATCCTGAATGCTCTGCTCGGTCTGCGTGTCCAGCGCACTCGTCGCCTCGTCCAGAACCAGAATCGGTGGGTTCTTCAGCAGCGTGCGCGCAATGCCCACCCGTTGCTTTTCACCCCCCGACAGTTTCAGCCCCCGCTCACCCACGGTGGTGTCATAGCCATCCGGCAGCGACACGATGAAGTCATGAATCTTCGCCGCCTTCGCCGCCGCCTCAACCTCGGCCCGCGTCGCGCCATCCTTGCCATAAGCAATGTTGTAAAAAACCGTGTCGTTGAACAGCACCGTGTCCTGCGGCACCACGCCGATCAACCCGTGCAGGCTGGTCTGCGTCACATCGCGGATATCCTGCCCGTCGATGCGGATGACCCCACCTGTGATGTCGTAAAACCGGAACAACAACCGCCCGATGGTGGATTTACCAGAGCCCGAGGGGCCGACAATCGCATAGCGCTGCCCGGGCTTCAGATCGAAACTCACGCCCTTCAGAATCGGGCGCGACGGGTCATAGGCAAATTCCACCCGGTCAAACACCACCTCGCCCCCGCTGACCCGCAAGGCCGCAGCGCCGGGTTTATCGGTGACTTCCTCGGGCTGGCCCAGCAGATGAAACATCGCCGCCATATCCACCAAAGCCTGCCGGATTTCGCGGTAAACCGTGCCCAGAAAGTTCAGCGGCATGGTGATCTGCACCATATAGGCGTTGACCATGACGAAATCGCCCACCGTCAGCTTGCCTGCCTGCACACCGAAGGCCGACATCACCATCACCAATACCAGCCCGGTGGTGATGACAAAGCTTTGCCCCATGTTCAACACCGACAGGCTTTGCCCGGTTTTCACCGCCGCCGTCTCATAGGCCGCCATCGCACCATCATAGCGCCCGGCCTCACGCGCCTCCGCGTTGAAATACTTCACCGTTTCGAAATTCAACAGCGAATCAATCGCCTTCTGGTTCGCATCGGTGTCCTGATCGTTCATCTGCCGGCGCAGCTTGACCCGCCATTCCGTGACCTTGAACGTATAGGTGACATAGATCGCAATGGTGATCACCACCACCGCCATATACTGCCAGCCGAAATAGACCGCGAAGATGATCGACACCATCGACAGTTCCAGAATCAGCGGCCCGATGGAAAACAGCAGGAATCGCAGCAGGAAATCGACGCCCTTCACCCCGCGCTCGATGATCCGGCTCAGCCCGCCGGTCTTGCGGGTGATGTGATAGCGCAGGGAAAGCTTGTGAATATGGGTGAACGTCTCCAGCGCCAGCTTGCGCAGCGCGCGTTGCCCGACCTTGACGAACACGATGTCGCGCAATTCCCCAAAAGCGACAGAGCCAAAGCGCGCCAGACCATAGGCAATCGTCAGACCCACCGCGCCAAGGCCCAGCATGGTCGCCGCATCCGGGGTCTTGCCGGTCAGCGAATCCACCGCCTGCTTGTACATGAACGGCATGCTGACAGAGATCACCTTGGCCAGCACCAGAAACACCATCGCCGCCACGACGCGCCGTTTCACCCACAGCTCACCCATGGGCCAAAGATAGGGCGCCACCCGCTTGATCGTCTGCCAACCGTTGCCATGGCCTTCGCCCTGATCGGCCGAAGTGGCCCCGTTGCTTGGTCTGCTCATCGTCTGTCCTCGCTGCGGGCGTCACCCGTTGCCCTCGGCTGATCTATTCGCTATAGCAAAATAGTTCAAGACTTGTTGAAACGTGAGCCATGGAAAAAGACCAAGCCCTTGCCGCCCTGTCGGCGCTTGCCAATGATGCAAGGCTGACGCTTGTGCGGCTCTTGATGCCACAGGGGGCCGCTGGCATGGCCGCAGGCGACATCAGCCGCGCGCTGGGTCTGTCGGCCTCGCGCCTGTCGTTCCATCTGGCGGCGCTGGAACAGGCCGGGCTGATCCGTTCCCGCAAACAGGCGCGGCATGTGTTTTATTCGGTGGATGCGCGCGGCATGGGCGCCACCATAGCCTTTCTTCTGAACGATTGCTGCATGGATCACCCCGAGGTCGTCGCTTGCTGCCGCCATGGCCGCAGCATCACCGCCCCGGTGGGCCAGCCCGCCGCTAGTTCCCCGAAGGAATCGTAAAGACCTGCCCGGGATAGATCAGATCGGGGTCCTTGATCTTGTCCTTGTTGGCCTCGAACACCTGCACATAGCGCACGCCATCGCCATAGCGGCCTTCCGCGATCCCCCACAGGGTAAAGCCAGGCTGTACCGTCACCGTCAACGGCGCCGGGGCCGTTGCGGGCACGGGTTCTGATACAGCCGGGGTTTCTGGGGCGGCGGCAGGCGCCGGGGCCGCCACCACAGGTTCCGCCGCAGGCACCGACACGGTTGCGGCACTTGCATCCGGTGCCGATGCCGCCGCAGGTGCCTCTGCCGCCACGCTGGGCACTGGTGCTTCGGGTTGCGGCGCAGCCGCCGGGGCAGCCGCCACCGCAGGCGTTGCAGGTGCCGCCGCAGCCGCCAAAGCCTCCAGCGTCTCGCGCTTGAACGGCGTTTCAAACCGCGATGTCACCTTGCCATCCGCACCCAGCTGATCCACCCGCAACTGATAAATCCCCGGTGCCACATCGGGCAGCGCCAAGGCCCATTGCCCATCCGGCGCAACCGTCGCCTCGCTGATCGGGGCCGCATCCAGATACAACCGCAACATGGCCCCCGACTGGCCATGCCCGCCCAATTGCACCACCCCATCGGGCGCATAAGAGATGCTGTCCACGGCCACATTCGCCGCCACCTCGGCAGGCACCGCCGCCGCCGGTTGCACCACCTTTACCCCCTCGGGCGAAACCAGAATCGCCGCCGGAGCCTCGGTTGCCGCCACCACAGGCGCAGCAGCGGCAGGCGCAGCCGTGGCCGCATCTGCCACCGGGGCATCCGCCCCCGCAACCGGCGCAGGCTTTGCCGCTGCCACCGCCGCTGCCGTCGGCGCCACCGCCAGCACCTCGGTTCCCGCCACTTCCGCCCCATCCGCGCCCGTCGCGATCACCGACATCAGGCGCGGCGTGGCACTGTCGGGCAGCGTGAACAGGGCCACGAAATTGCCCTGCGCGTCCGCCTTGGTCTGCGCCACCTCAACCCCGGCCACCTGCAACGACACCGCGGCCCCCGGCGCCGCCTTGCCCGCCACCGTCGCGCTGCCATCCGGCTCAACCCGCACCACATCAAAACTGGGCAATGCCGCCGCTGGCGCAGGCGCCGCCGCAGCGGGCGCTGCCGCCCCTTCCTGCGCCGGTTCCGCAGCGGCCTGCGCCGGGGCGGCCGTTGCATCCGCCGCCGTTGGCTCCGCCGGGGCTGCCACCACAGGTGCCGCAGCCGCCTCAGTTGCAGGCGCCGCAGCTGGCGCCGCGGCCTCAGTCGCTACCGCAGCCGTCTCTGTCGCAGCCGGGGCCACCACCGACTCACTTGTCGCCGTCTCACCCGCCGCAGACGCATCCGCCGTCACAGGTGCAGGCGCCTCGGGCCCTTGCGGCGTTGCGGTGAAATACACCACCGCCGCCACAACCACCGCCGCCGCACCGGCCCCCAAGCCCATGCGCGCGCCCGCGCTCATCCCCGAACCAGCCGCCATCACCATCCCCCAGTGCCTTGAAACGCGAGGCCTGTCCCGACCCCTGCTTTCCTTCCTCCAAGAACCCCTATATCACGGCGCAACGCAACAAATTTCAGGAAAAACCCGCCCATGTCCCGCGCTCTTGCCTCGATCTGTGTCTTCTGCGGCGCGCGCAACGGGGCAAACCCCAGCCATGTCACCACCGCCCGCGCCCTAGGCGCGCTGATCGCCGCCGAAGGCTGGCGGCTGGTCTACGGCGCAGGCGATGTCGGCCTGATGGGCGAGGTCGCCCGCGCCACCCAATCCGCCGGTGGCCCCACCATGGGCGTGATCCCCACCCATCTGCTGTCGGCCGAACGTGCCAAGCAGGATGTCACCCAACTGGTGATCACCCAGGACATGCATGAACGCAAAAAGGTCATGTTCATGAACTCGGATGCCATCGTTGTGCTGCCCGGCGGCGCAGGCACGCTGGACGAATTTTTCGAGGTGCTGACCTGGGCGATCCTCGGCCTGCACGCCAAACCGATCTACCTTCTGGACAATGACGGCTACTGGCAACCGCTGATCGCGCTGATTGATCACGTTGTGGCGCAGGGCTTTGCCGATGCGTCGATCACCCGGCATGTTCAGGTGATCTCCGATGTTGCAAGCTTGGCAATCTCTCTGCGCGCGGCCTTGGCCTGACGCTTGCACCGGGCATCGCCCCGGCTGACCCTGCACCGCTACGCCGAACCGATCTATGTCTGCGACAAATCCTGCTCAAGAGCGGCCAGCATGCCGTGCATCGGAACGTCGGTCAGCGTCCGCGCAAACCCGGCGACCATATCTGCCCCAAAATGTCCGTCCAAAGCATGGCGAAGTGCGCTCAGCACATGCGCGGGCGCGACCAGAACCAGCGACTCAATCAGCCCTGCCGTCTTGGCGCTCAGCAGATGTGCCGTCACCAGATCGGCCAGGTTCGCCGAAGTCATCCTGTAATACCCCGCCGGCTCCAGCGTGCCATGCGTGTTGTCGTCGCGCGATCGGGCGGACCGCTCTTTCATCGCTTGGGCGGCGCGGTGGTCGATCTGCTCCACCAACTCCAGCACCGGGGCAAAAGCGTCGCCGACATTCCTCATGACCAGCGCCTTTTCCTCATCGGCCACCACGACCCATGCGCCCCCGACCAATTTCTTCATCGCGGCCTCCCCCTTTTGAACGGCCAGTCCTCCCGTCCCCTTGGTGAACATATGCACGAATGTAGATCAAAGACGTTGCGCTAAATCAAGCGGCCCGCTGTTTCCACAGCGGGCCGCAAAGTCAGACTGAAAACAGGCGCAGTTTACAGCTTGGCCGCAACCGCCTCCCAGTTGACCAGCTTGTCCAGGAAGTTGGTCAGATAGGCCGGGCGCTTGTTGCGGAAGTCGATGTAATAGGAATGTTCCCACACATCGCAGCCCAGCAGCGCGGTCTGGCCAAAGCACAGCGGGTTCACGCCGTTTTCGGTCTTGGTGACTTTCAGCGCGCCGTCCTTGTCCTTCACCAGCCAGGCCCAGCCCGAACCGAACTGGCCAGCGCCTGCAGCGGCGAAATCTTCCTTGAACTTGGCAACCGAGCCAAAGCTTTCCGCCAGCGCCAGCTCCAGCTCACCCGGCATCTTCTTCTCGCCCGGCCCCATCACTTCCCAGAACAGCGCGTGGTTCCAGTGCTGGCTGGCGTTGTTGAACAAGCCGCTTTGTGCCACCGCACCCGCGTTGTAGGTGCTGGTGATGATGTCTTCCAGGCTCATCGCCTCATATTCCGACGCGATCAACAGCTTGTTGCCGTTATCGACATAGGCTTTGTGGTGAATGTCGTGGTGATATTCCAGCGTCTCTTTCGACATGCCAAGCGAGGCCAGCGCGTCGTGGGCGTAGGGCAGATCGGGAAGGGTGAAAGCCATCTGATTATCTCCTGTTCGGATGTGTTCGCTGCCGCCAATAAGGGTTTATCTGCCGCCAAGGTCAAGGGCTGGCGGCAGAATTCCCGACAAACAGGCTAGAGCCTGTCTGGTTTTCATAGAAACATGCGGATCGAAATTCGCGGTCGAGC
>CAMFLG010000182.1 GCA_945957495.1 uncultured Pseudorhodobacter sp.
ATCTTCGGCCATTCCGGCTGGGGCGAGACGCTGTTCCTGAAAGAGGTCTGGCCCGAGGCGAAGCTAATCGTCTATGCCGAATTCTACTATCGCGGGCGCGGTGCCGATGTGGGCTTTGACCACGAATTCGGCCAGCCGAATTTCGATCAGGTCATGATTGCGCAGGGGCGTGCCGCCTATCTGGGGCAGGCGCTGGCCCATGCCGATGCCGGGCTGTCGCCGACCGAATGGCAGGCCTCGACCTATCCGCCCGCGCTGCGCCGGATGATCACCGTCATCCATGACGGCGTGAACACCGATGTGATGTGCCCTAACCCAGAGGCGCGTTTCACCTTGCCCACGGGCGCGGTCGTGAAACCGGGGGACGAGGTGCTGACCTTTGTGAACCGCAATCTGGAACCCTATCGCGGCTATCACATCTTCATGCGCGCCCTGCCCGAAGTGTTGCGCGCGCGGCCCAACGCGCAGGTGGTCATCGTCGGCGGCGATGAGGTCAGCTATGGCGCCGCCCCAAAGGGGGCAAAGGGCTGGAAAGACACCATTCTGAACCAGGTCCGCGATCAACTGGACCTCAGCCGCGTGCATTTCATGGGCAAGGTGCCCTATGCCGATTTCGTGGCGTTGATGCAGGTCAGCCGGGCGCATGCCTACCTGAGCTACCCCTTCGTGCTGTCCTGGTCGATGATCGAGGCGATGGCCGCAGGCTGTCACGTCGTGGCCTCATCAACCAAACCGGTGGTGGAGGCGCTGGAGCATGGCAAGACCGGCACGCTGGTGGATTTCTTTGACGTCGCAGGCTGGTCACGGGCGCTGACCGAAGCGCTGGCCGACCCCGACCGCTTTGCGCCCTTGCGCGCAGCGGCGCGGCAGGCGGCGATCGACCGCTATGACCAGAAAATCCTGCTGCCGCGCATGGTCGCCTTTGTCGAAGGTTTCGCCCGCAAGGTCTGAGGCACCCGATTTCTTCGAAGAAATCGGCCCGGAATTTTCGAAAATTCCGGAACCTTAAACTGCCGCCGAATGCTTCGCCTTGCCGTGATCATAGGCGTCGAACATCCGCGCGATCATCCGGGTCAGTGGCCGCGCATGCGGCGGAATCGACAGCCCTGCGGCATCGACGATCACCATATCGGGGAAGGCCGCAGCGGCATCGGCGAACATCTGCGCCAACCGATCCTCTGTCACCGCATAGCCCTGCAAAATCTCGGCCCGGCTGACGTGGAAATCCGACATCAGCGCCTCGATGATGCGGCCGCGCAGCTTGTCCTCGGCAGAGAACACATGGCCGCGATGGGTCGAAAACCGCCCCGCCCGGATCGCTGCCGTGTGGTCCGCCGTGCCCGAGGCGTTCTGCGCATAGCCCTGCGGAAAACGCGAGATCGAAGAGGCGCCCAGACCGATCAGGACCGGCGCGGTATCGTCGGTGTAGCCCTGAAAATTGCGCCGCAGGGTTCCGGCACGGGCCGCTTTCGCCATGCCATCGCTGGGCCGCGCGAAATGGTCGATGCCAATTTCATCATAGCCATCGGCCAGAAACAACTGCCGCGCCACCTCGAACAGGTTCAGCCGTTCTTCCGGCGTGGGCATGGCATCCGACGGGATCATCTGTTGCCGCTTGCTCATCCACGGCACATGCGCATAACCGTAAAGCGCCACGCGATCCGGCGACAGCGCCAGCAGTTTCTGCACCGAATCCGCGATCCGCACCGGGTTTTGCAACGGCAGGCCATACAGAATATCGGCGTTCAGGCTTTGCACCCCGCGTTCGCGGATCATCCGGGCCACCGATTGCGTCACCTCGAACGGCTGTTCGCGCCCGATTGCCGCCTGAATCTGCGGATCGAAATCCTGCACCCCGATCGAGGCGCGGTTCATCCCCGCCGCCGCCAGCGCATCCAGCCGCGCCGCGTCCACCTCCATCGGGTCAATCTCGACCGAGAATTCCGCGCCCTCGCCCATCGGCACCACGGCAAAGATCGCCTCGGCCAACTCGCGGGTCAGATCGGGTGACAGCATCGTCGGCGTCCCGCCACCCCAATGCAGCCGCGACAGCCGCACACCGGGGGCCAGATGCGCCTTCAACAACGCGATTTCCTGCTGCAGCATCGCGGCATAGGCCTGCACCGGCTTGTCCGATTGCGTGCCCTGCGTGCGACAGGCGCAGAACCAGCACAGACGCCTGCAGAACGGCACATGCAGATACAGCGAAATCTCGGATCCCGCGGGCACCGATCTGATCCAATCGGCAAAAAGATCAGGCCCGACGCCACCGCCAAACTGCGGTGCTGTGGGGTAACTGGTATAGCGAGGCACGCGCGCGTCAAAAAGACCGAGCCGTGTTAGTTGCGAATGAACTGTCATAGGTATATCTTTGCTTGAATATTTTGCGGATGCTTTGACGCAGATCAATCCGAAAGGCCTGGAATGTCGGTTCACGACCTCAAGATTGGGCACCCGAACTGCGGTGATTGCCCAATTCGGCACCGTGCCGTCTGCGCGCGCTGTGAAAGCGACGAATTGGCCAAGCTTGATTCGATCAAATACTATCGCAGCTTTCAGGCCGGGCAGACGGTGATCTGGTCGGGTGACCGGATGGATTTCGTGGCCTCGGTCGTCACCGGCATCGCCACCCTGACCCAAACGATGGAAGATGGCCGCCGTCAGATGGTGGGCCTTCTTCTGCCCTCGGATTTCGTTGGCCGCCCGGGCCGGTCGCAAGCCGCCTATGACGTGACGGCCACCACCGATCTGGTGATGTGCTGTTTCCGCAAGAAGCCGTTTGAAGATTTGATGGGATCAACCCCGCATATCGCCCAGCGCCTGCTGGAAATGACGCTGGACGAGCTGGACGCCGCGCGGGAATGGATGCTGCTGTTGGGCCGCAAAACCGCACGCGAAAAGATTGCCTCGCTGCTGGCGATCATCGCGCGGCGCACAGCCTCGCTGAAAACCGCGGGCAAGACCAGCGACGTCAAGTTTGACCTGCCGCTGACGCGCGAGGAAATGGCCGATTATCTGGGCCTTACGCTGGAAACCGTCAGCCGCCAGATGTCGGCGCTGAAACGCGATGGCGTGATCGAACTGGAAGGCAAGCGGCAGATCATTGTGCAAAGCCTGGATCGGCTGCTGGAGGAAACCGGCGACGATTCCGATGGCGGCTTCCTGGTTTAGGGCTTGATGCAGGTCATTGCCCGCCGCGGCATCCGGGCCTAGCATCCCGGCGACCGGGCTTTTGCCGGGATTGTGCGAAAGGTTTGCCATGATCAGCCATGTTCTTTGCCCCACCGATGGGTCGCCCCATGCGCTGCGCGCCATGTCCGCCGCAGCACTGCTGGCGCAGAAATACGCGGCCAGCCTAAGCATCATCCTGATCAATACCCCGGTCGGGGCTGGCATGGGGCCGATGGTTTACGCCTGGCCCGATGACGAGGCGACAGAGATTCTGGCCGCCGCCCGCGCCGCCGCCACCGAGGCGGGCGCCGGTGCCGTTCATACCGAGATGGTGATTTCCTCGGATGCGGCCTCTGGCATCATCGACTATGCCCGGGCGCATAAGGTCGATCACATCGTCATGGGAACGGGCGACAAACGCGGGCTGTCGCGGCTGGTGCTGGGGTCGGTCGCGGCCGATGTGGCTGCGCGCGCGCCCTGTTCCGTCACCATCGCGCGCTGATACCCCGCGGCATCGTGACTGGCACGCCGGGGGCGGGGCTGCTAACCATTGTCGGATGATCCACGCGCCCGCTCGCCTTTCCCGCCCGCCCGCGCCCCCGTCGGGGGCCGCGCGATGATTGATGCAAGGCTTTTGCCGCTGCAACGCAGGCTGCTGGCGCCCTTGGCCAAGGCCTTGGCCGCGCTCGGGATTTCCGCCGATCAGATCAGCCTTGCGGGCTTTGCCCTTGGCGCGCTGTGCCTGCCCGCGCTGGCGTTTCACGCCTATGGGCTGGCCTTGGCGCTGCTGGCGCTGAACCGGCTGGCCGATGGGTTGGACGGGGCTGTGGCGCGGCGCACCGCGCCTACCGATCGTGGCGCCTTTCTGGATATCGCGCTGGATTTCGTGTTCTACGCGCTGTTTCCGCTGGGCTTTGCGCTGGCCGATCCGACCACAAACGCCCTGCCTGCGGCGATCCTGATTGCGGCCTTCATCGGCACCGGATCGTCGTTTCTGGCCTTTGCCGCCATCGCCGCCCGGCGCGGCATGTCGGCGGCGGAGTATCCGCAAAAGGGCATCTACTACCTGGGCGGCCTGACCGAGGGCGCCGAAACCATCGCGGTTTTCACCGCCATGGCGCTGTGGCCCACAGCCTTCCCCGCGCTTGCCCTGATCTACGCGCTGGCCTGCGCTGTCACCACCATTCTTCGCTGGCTGCAAGGCTGGCGCGCCTTTACCGACCCTGCCAAGTTATCTTGACCCTATTCTGACGGAGCATCCATGCGCCTTTTGCTGATCCCCGCCCTTGCCCTCACGCTTGCCACCCCCGCCCTTGCCGATTGGCAGGAGACGCTCGACGCCGCCAAGGGCCAGACCGTTTACTGGAACGCCTGGGGCGGCGATGCGCGCACCAACGCCTTCATCGCCTGGGTCGGGGCCGAGACTGATCGGCTTTACGGCGTCAAGGTGGAACAGGTGAAACTGTCCGACACGGCAGAGGCCGTCAGCCGTGTGATTTCGGAAAAATCCGCGGGGCAGGATACGGGCGGTTCGGTTGACATGATCTGGATCAACGGCCCGAATTTCCTGTCGATGAAGGAAAAGGGCCTGCTGCACGGCCCCTTCGTGGCCGATCTGCCCAACGCGCAATACCTTGATCTTTCGGCCACTTCGCCCGCCTCTGTCGATTTCACCACCCCGGTTGAGGGGTTTGAATCCCCTTGGCGGCTGGCAAAGTTCAACTTCAGCTATGACTCCGCCCGCGTCAGCGACCTGCCCGCCGATATGGCCGGATGGGTGGATTGGGCGGCGGCACATCCGGGGCGGTTGACACATCCGAACCCGGCGAATTTCATGGGGGCAACCTTTCTGAAACAGGCGCTGATCGAACTGGCCCCCGATCCGGCTGTGCTGCAGCAACCCGTCACCGATGAAACCTTCGCCACCACCACAGCCCCTCTGTGGGCCTGGTATGATGCCCTGCGCCCGAACTTGTGGCGCAAGGGCGAAAGCTTTCCCGAAAACGAATCCGTCCAGCAACAGATGCTGAACGATGGCGAGGTTGATATCGCCATGTCCTTCGACCCCGCCTCGACAGCGGCGGCGATTGAACAGGGACTTCTGCCCGAAACCGCGCGGGTTTTCGTCCCCAAGGACGGCAGCATCGGCAACATCAGCTTTGTCGCCATCCCCTACAACGCCGCCCACGCCGCAGGGGCAGAGGTGGTGGCGAACTTCCTGCTCGACCCCGCCACGCAGGCGCATATGCAGGACATCACCGTGCTGGGGTCCTTCGCGGTGCTGGACCCGGCCAAGCTGGATGACGCGGCAAAGGCCAGCTTTGCCGCCCTGCCCAGCGCGCCCGCCCTGCCCGCCTTGGCCGATCTGGGGCCGACCCTGCTGGAACCGCACGCAAGCTGGATGACCCGGCTGACCGAAGAATGGGCCAAGCGTTACACCAAATGACCCATCCGGGCCGCCTGCTGCGCATGATGGTGCTGGCGGTGCTGCTGCTGGGGGTTTTGGCGCCCATTCTGGCCGGGCTGGGCATGACGCTGCGCGCCAGCTTTGGCGTGCTGCCCGCCATCGGCGCGGACAGCCTGTCGCTGCAACCCTTCCGCAACCTTGCAGCCACGCCGGGAATTGGCAACAGCCTGCGCCTTTCGCTGTTCACCGGGGTCGGGTCCACCGTTCTGGCGCTGCTGCTGGCGCTGGGGATTTGCGCGCGGATGCAGGGCCGCGTCAGCCAATCGCGCGCCGAACGCCTGCTGACCCCAATTCTGGCGGTGCCACATGCCGCCATGGCGATTGGGCTGGCCTTTCTGCTGGCCCCCTCTGGCTGGCTGATCCGGCTGATTTCGCCCTGGGCGACGGGTTGGACCAGCCCGCCCGATCTGCCCTTGGTGGGGGATAGCTGGGGCGTGGCGCTGCTTTTGGGGCTGGTGGTCAAGGAACTGCCGTTCCTGATCCTTGTCAGCCATTCCGCCCTGGCGCAACTTCCGTTGCGGGCGCAAATGGCGGCGGGGCGGTCGCTGGGCTATGGCCGGGGGCTGGTCTTTGCCAAGATCATCCTGCCGCAACTGTGGCCGCTGATCCGCCTGCCGGTTCTGGTGGTGCAGATCTTTTCGCTGTCGGTGGTGGATATGGCGGTGGTGCTGGGGCCATCGAACCCGCCCACCCTGTCGGTGGCGGTGATGCGGCTGTTTTCCCACCCCGATGCCGCGATGCTGCTGCCCGCCTCTGCCGGGGCGATCATGATTGCCGTACTGGCCGCTGCAGTGGTGGGCCTGTGGCTGTTCGCCGAGGCCGTCGCCCGCCGCACAGGGCTTTGGTGGCTGCGGCGCGGCGGGCGTGGGGTTGCGGGCGAACCCGGCCTGCGGCTGGCCAGTGGCGCGGCCACCGCCCTGCTGGGGCTTGGCCTGATGGCGCTGGTGCCGCTGCTGCTGTGGTCCATCGCCTTTCGGTGGAGCTTTCCCAACGCCCTGCCCGAAAGCTATAGCCTGAACGCCTGGATGACCCCCGGGCAGAACTGGGGCCACGCCTTTGGCCTGACACTGGCGATTGCGGCGCTGACCACGCTGGCCGCGCTCGCC
>CAMFLG010000183.1 GCA_945957495.1 uncultured Pseudorhodobacter sp.
GGGCCAGTGGATGCTGTCGGAATGCTGCCACAACTCGGTGATCGCGTCGAACACGCCGTCCGACTGGATCGGAACCCCCGCCACCTTGCCGAGTTGTCCCATGATGATTGACAGGGCGACGCCCACAAAGAACCCGACAAGAATGGGCCGCGACAGCAGGCTCGACAGGTTGCCCAGCTTCAATGCGCTGGCCACAAGGCAGGTCGCTCCGACGATCAGCGCGATCAGCGCCGCGACCATGGCGCGGTCGGTTGCTGTGCCCGCAGGCATCGCCTGAAACACCGCCGCCAACACGCCCGCCAAAACTGCGATGGTGGCGGCATCCGGCCCCACGATCAGCCGCCGCGAAGGCCCGAACAGCGCATAACCGATGACAGAGGCGATGCTGGCGTAAATCCCCGTCTCGCGCGGCAAGCCGGCAATCGCCGGATAGGCGATGGCGCTGGGCAGGCCGACCGAGGCGATGGCAAGACCTGCAGCGATGTCGGCGCGCAGCCAGCCCCAGTGATAGCCGCGCAGACTGGACAAGACGGCAAAGCGCGGGATCTCGTCAGGAAGCTTTGCCGCTGTGTCAGCATCGCGGTTGACCGCCATGCGCCTGCCCTTTCTGTTGTCGTGCCCCCCTTGCGGGCGGGTGCGACGGCTTTGATCCATGCTTACCCCCTGCCGTGCCGGTTGCGCAACGCGCATGAAGCGAATGTATCTGGCGCCCGGCGGGGCTTTGCGAAAGACTGAGCCGGAAAACATCTGCACAAGGGTTCATCATGGCCACGGGCTTGTATTTCGACGAACGCTGTCTTTGGCACACCACGGGGGAACACGTTCTCATCGCCCCCGTCGGCGGCTATCTGCAACCACCTTCGGGGGCAGGTCATGCCGAAAGCCCGGAAACCAAGCGGCGGTTGAAGAACCTGATCGAGGTTTCGGGTCTTGGCGATCATCTGGATTGGCGGCGTGCGACCCCGGTCACACTCACGGATATGCTGCGCATCCATACCCCGACCTATCTGGACCTGTTCAAGCAGCTTTCAGATGCGAATGGCGGTAATGCCGGGGATTATTCACCCTTCGGCAAGGGCAGTTTCGAGATTGCGGCGATCTCGGCGGGGCTGGTCAAACAGGCGGTATCCGACGTGTTTCACCGCCGGGTCGATAACGCCTATGCGATCTCGCGCCCGCCGGGGCATCATTGCCTGCCCGATGGCTCGATGGGGTTCTGCCTGTTGGCCAATATCCCGATCGCGCTCGAGGCGCTGCGGGCAGAGGTTGGCCCGGTGCGGGTGGCGGTGGTGGATTGGGATGTGCATCACGGCAACGGCACCGAAGCCTGCTTTTATGACCGCGACGATACGCTGACGATTTCGCTGCATCAGGAAAACTGCTTCCCGACAACGCAAGGGGCGGCGGCGGATCGTGGCACCGGCGCCGGGCTGGGTTATAACCTGAACGTGCCCTTGTTGCCGGGGGGTGGCCATCAGGCCTATCTGGATGCGTTCGATCTGCTGGTGGCCCCGGCCTTGTGCGCCTTCAAACCCGATCTGATCGTGGTGGCCTCTGGCCTTGATGCCAACGCCTTTGACCCCTTGGCCCGGATGCAGGCGCACAGCGAAACCTTCCGCGCGCTGGCGCAGCGCATCAAGGCGTTGGCCGAGGATCTATGCGACGGTCGCCTGCTGGCCGCGCATGAGGGCGGCTATTCCGAAGCCTATGTGCCCTTCTGTGGTCTTGCCGTTCTGGAAACCTTTGCCGGGCGCCGCACTGACGCTGACGACCCGTTTTTGCAAATTCTGACCGAGCAGCAACCGACCGCTGATTTCGTGGCCTTTCAGCGGCAGCGTCTGCAACAGCAGGCAAAAGACGCTGGGCTGGCCTGAACAGCCGCTTGGCATAATACAATGAGCGGCCGCCTTGGTGTTGCGGCCGCTCATTTGTCCAGTGCCAGGTGTTTTTCAGAAAATCGGATCACCGACCCCGGGGCGGGGGGGTCAATGTTCCGGCAACAGAATCTCGCGCTTACCAACGTGGTTGGCCGATGTGACGACCCCCTCTTCCTCCATCTGTTCGACCAGACGCGCGGCCTTGTTATAGCCGATGCCCAGCTTGCGCTGAATGTAAGAGGTCGAACATTTGCGGTCCTTAGCCACAATCGCCACCGCTTGATCATACAGCGCGTCGTCAGAGGCATCGCCGCTGCCCAGACCCAGCACCATGTCGATATCGTCGGCCTTGTCGTCCTCGACCCCTTCAACCACGCCCGACATGTAAACCGGCGGCCCGTAGGATTTCAGGTGGTTGACGATTTCCTCAACCTCTTCATCCGACACGAAGGGACCGTGGATACGGGAAACTCGGCCACCGCCAGCCATATAAAGCATGTCGCCCATGCCCAGCAGCTGTTCGGCACCCTGTTCGCCCAGAATGGTGCGGCTGTCGATCTTCGACGTGACCTGGAACGAAATCCGGGTTGGGAAGTTCGCCTTGATCGTGCCGGTGATCACATCCACCGAAGGCCGCTGTGTGGCCATGATCAGGTGGATGCCCGAGGCGCGGGCCATCTGTGCCAGACGCTGGATGCAGGCTTCGATTTCCTTGCCCGCGACCATCATCAGGTCGGCCATCTCATCGACCACCACCACGATATAGGGGATCGCGACGGGCTGGAATTCATCCGTTTCAAACACCGGCTCGCCGGTATCCTCGTCAAACCCGGTCTGAATGGTGCGCTTGAACATCTCGCCCTTGGCCAGCGCCTCGCGCACCCGGCCGTTATAACCTTCGATGTTGCGCACGCCCATCTTGGACATCTTGCGATAGCGTTCCTCCATCTCGCCCACCACCCATTTCAGGGCGACGACCGCCTTTTTCGGGTCGGTCACAACGGGGGACAGAAGGTGCGGGATGCCGTCATAAACCGACAGTTCCAGCATCTTGGGGTCGATCATGATCAATCGGCACTCTTCCGGGGAAAGCTTATACAGCAGCGATAGGATCATGGTGTTGATCGCCACCGATTTGCCCGAACCGGTGGTGCCTGCAATCAGAAGGTGGGGCATCTTGGCAAGGTTGGCCACAATTGGCGCGCCGCCAATATCCTTGCCCAAAGCCAGCGGCAGCCGCATCGCGCTGTCGCCGAAATCGCGGGCCGAGATGATCTCGCGCAGCACCACCTTTTCGCGGGTGGCGTTCGGCAGTTCGATGCCAATGACGGTGCGGCCCGGCACGGTGGATACCCGCGCCGACAGCGCCGACATCGACCGTGCGATGTCGTCTGCAAGGCCAATCACCCGGCTGGCCTTCAAACCTGGCGCCGGTTCAAGTTCATACATCGTGACAACCGGGCCGGGGCGGACCGAAACGATCTCGCCCTTGACGCCATAGTCATCCAGCACGGATTCCAGCATCCGCGCATTTTCCTCCAGCGCCTCATGCGACAGCGAATAACGCTGCACCGAGGCCGGGTTGGTCAGCAAGGACAGTGGCGGCAATTCATAGGCCGGGGCCGGATCGTCAAAGCGCAGACGGGGCTGCGATTCACTCTGCGCCTGTTTCGATGGGGCGGCGGGTTTCTTCGGGGTCAGCTGCACCACCGGGCGCCGGTCTGCCCCGCCCAGCGTCGGGCGCACGACAGGGACCACCGGCGACGGGTCGAAATCGGGTTCATAGCGATCGTCGGGCTGAAAATCGTCGGCCATGGCGTAGTCGTCGTGATCCGGCCAGCTTTCCGCATCAAAACCGTCGTTTTCAGTGAAGCTATCCAACGGTTCGGCGACAGGTGCCATCGGCGGCACAAAGGCCGTTACGGCTGCCTGAACAGGCGTCGGGGCAACCACAGGGGCCAAAACCGGCGGTTCAATGCGTTGCGCCGGGGGCAGCGGCTGTTTGCGGGTATCCGCGATCAGCGGCATCGGGCCGCGCGGACGCGCCATCGGCGGCTCGCGGCGCTGAATTGCTGCAGAGATCGGCGACAGATCGGCCTGCACAGGGCGGGTCCGGCTTTTGATCACGTCAGAGATGCGGGCCTTGATGCGATCATCGCTGGGGGCAAAATCGTCGTCCTGATCCTCATCGAACTGCGGTTCCACCAGCTCCGGCTCCGGCTCGACAGAGCGGCGCATCAGCGCGGGCATACGCGCCAGCAGCCCCATCTTTTCCCGCGACGGCGCATATTGCGGTGCCTCGGCCAGCGGTTCGGCATAGGCCGGATGCGCGCGCAGGCGGTCCGGGCGGCCAAAATGGCTTTCGTCCGCTGCGGGCTCTGGCTCGATCACAACGGCGGCGGCGCGACGCGTTTTCGCAGGCGCCGCCTGATGCAGCGCCGGTTCCTGCCGCCATTCCGGCGAGCTCACATAGGCCTCTGGCTGTGCACTTGCGGCGGCGGTGCGGCGGCGTTCCTGCAGGGCAGAGGCGGCGCGCGCAGTGCCAGCCGCGCCTTTGCCGGCGGCCCCGACCAGCCCGGAATAAGTGATCACCAATCCTGTCAGCGAAAACCGCAGCGCGGCGCGAATCTCTGACAGGTTGAACCCCATGACGAACAAAAGCATCGCCAGCATCGCCAGACCGGCGCCCAGCGAGATCAACTTCAGCCCAAATCCGGCCCCGCCGGGGATCACACCCAGCAGCGCACCCAGAACCGTGTCGCCGAAAAGCCCGCCCAGACCAAAGGAATGCGGCCAGGCGGCGGATGGCACCAGCGTTGCGGCATAAACCGAAGACATGGCCACTGCGATCACCGCAAACACCATCCTGCTTACCGCCCGATCCGCACCGCGATGCATTGCAAAGCGCAGACCCCAGGCAGCCAAGATCAGCGGGATGCTCCAAGCCCCCTTGCCGCCAATGATGATCAGGGTCGAGGCCATGGCCGCGCCGAACCGCCCCAAGGCATTGGCCGCAGGATCTTCGGTTGCCACCATCCAGCCCGGATCATCCGGCGAATAGCTGCCCAGCATCAAGGCGAAAGCTGCGGCGGCGCAGATCAGGGCGATGCCCAACAATTCGCGCCCCCGCTTTTCCAGCATTGCCTGCGTGCCCTGATCCAACAATGGATCGCGTTGCCGTACCTGATAGGATGCCATTCGCCCCGTCCTCAACCGTAGAGGCAGTCGCGCAGCTTAATCAGCCCGCGCTGCATTTCTTGCTTTGGGGCCACCAAGGCGACCCGAATATAACCCTTGCCGGGATTGCCCCCGGCGGTGTCTCTGGAAAGATAGGCGCCGGGCAACACCCGCACGCCGGTTTCCTGCCACGCCTTCAGCGCCGCCGTCTCGCCATCTTCAACGGGCAGCCACAGGAAGAACCCACCCTCGGGGCAATTAAACCCCTGAAGCCCCGAGAAAATCTCATCCGCCGCACGGAATTTGTCCTGATAAAGGGCAAGGCTTTCCGCGACATGCACGTCATCCGCCCAAGCCCGTTCCGACACCCGCTGAATCGGCAGCGGCAGTGGCGCGCCTGCAAAGGCCCGCAGCTTGCGAATGCGCGCCATGCCCTCGCGCCCACCCGCCACAAAGCCAGAGCGCAGGCCGGGCAGGTTCGAACGTTTGGAAAGCGAATGAAAGCTGAAGACCCGTTCGGGGTTCGCGCCCACGGATGCAGCCACGTCCAGCACGCCCACGGGGGCGGTGGCGCGGTAGATCTCGGAATAGCATTCGTCGGCGAACACGATGAAATCATGCTTTTCTGCCAGCGCCAGCAACTCGGTCCAGTAGGCGCGGCTGGCCACCGCCCCTTGCGGGTTGGCAGGAGAGCAGATGTAGGCAATCGTCACCCGGTCCAGCACATCGGGCGCAAGCCCGGCATAATCGGGCAGAAATCCGGTTGCGGCGGTGGCCGGAACGTAGATCGGTTCTGCCCCGACCGTCAGCGCGGCCACGGCATAGACCTGATAAAACGGGTTCGGCATCAGAACGACGGGCTGCTTTCCAGCCTTGGTTTCCGGGCAAAGCGCGATGCAGGCATTGTAAAGCCCCTCGCGCGTGCCGTTCAGCACCATCAGCCGGTCTTGTTCCACCGCCACGCCATAGCGCCTGCCGATCCAGCCAGAAATCGCCGCCAGCAATTCCGGCGTGCCGTCATTCGGCGGATAAATCGCAAACCCATCCAGATTTGCCGCCAGAATCGGGCCGACAAAATTGGGCATTGCGTGGCGCGGCTCGCCAATGGTCATGGATATGGCCTCGCCGCCCGGCGCGTGATGGTCCAACAGCTTCCGCAGGCGCGGAAACGCGTAATCCGGCAGGTGTGAAAACCGCTCTGGAAATGTCATGTCTGCCTCATCTCGGGATCATCTCGCCCCGTTTGAAACAGACGATAACCAGATCAGAGCGCGCGGTCCAGAAAAACCCATGCCGGACTTGGGCTTGTGCGGCGAAGTTGTGGCTTTTTCGCCCGGGTCAGGCCAGCGCGCGCTCTGCCGCATCCCCCAGCCGCAACAGACGCTCTTCCTGTCCCGGCCCCGCCATGAAGGAAATCCCGCAAGAGGGTTGCGCCGTCGGCAGGGTCAGCGCGCAAAGCCCCATCAGATTGCCGATGCGGGTGTTGCGCAGCGACAGCAGGTTTTCGGTGATGTAATACTCATCCTCTGTCATCAGCCGATGCGCATGCGGCGGCAGGATCGGCGAGGTGGGCAGCAAAACCGCGTCATATCCTGCGGTTTCGTCGGCCCAGATCCGGCGCAGGTCGTGCAGCCTGCGCCATGCGGAAACGTAATCC
>CAMFLG010000184.1 GCA_945957495.1 uncultured Pseudorhodobacter sp.
GCACACCAACCCCCAGAAAGCTGAGGCTGGATTCCCACATGATCGCCTCTGGGATCGACAGCGAGAACAGCACGATCAATGTCGGGATCACGTTCGGGAAAATGTGGCTGAACATGATCCGGGCGCGCGAGGTGCCGTTGGCACGCGCCGCCTCGATGAATTCCTTTTCGCGCAGGGCCAGCGTCTGCGACCGCACCACCCGCGCAACCGAGGCCCAACCAACCAGCGCCAAGGCCAGAAAGATGTTCAGCAGGTTCGCGCCCAGCGTATACATCACCACCATCGCCAGCAGCAGCGAGGGGAAGGCAATCATCATATCGGCCAGCCGCATGACGGCAAAATCGGTTTTGCCCCCCAGATAGCCGCTGAGAATGCCAAGAACCGTTCCGATTGCCAACGAGATCAGACTGGGCACGATCCCCACGACAAGCGAGATCCGGGCGCCATAAAGAATGCGCGTCAACACATCGCGACCGAAATTGTCGGTGCCGAGCCAATAGGTGGTGGAGGCGGGCAAAAGCTGTTCGTCCAGCGCCACGCGATAGGGGTCATGCGGGCTGACCCAAGGGGCGAAAACGGCGCAGAAGACCAGCACAGCCACAAAGGCCAGCCCGACCATGGCCAGATTGTTCCGGCGGAACGCCTGCAGCGTATCGCGCAGAAAGCTGGCTTCTTCGATGATCTCGGGGGCGCCTGCCAGATCGGGAGATTGGGTCATCATGCCTCTTTCCTCATCTGCGCGCGAATGCGTGGGTCAAGAACCGAGTAAAGGATGTCCGCGACCAGATTTCCCAGAATGACCAGAACCGTGGCAAACAGCACCGCGCCTTGCAAAAGTGGCATGTCGCGTGATGAGATGGCGTTCACGGTGATCCGGCCCACGCCGGGAATGGAGAAAATGGATTCGGTGATCACGGCGCCCGACAAAAGCCCGGCAACCTGAATGGCCATGATGGTGACAACCGGGATCAGCGCATTTTTCAGCGCGTGATGCGTGATGACCTGGGTTTCGCGCATGCCCTTGGCGCGCGCAGTGCGGATGTAGTCAAGCCGCATCACCTCTAGCAGGCCGGATCGCGTCAACCGGGCGATGACACCAGCCGAGGACCAGCCCAGCGCAATCGCCGGCAGGATCATGTATTGCCAACCATAGAACCCGGATACCGGCAGAAGCTTCAGCTTCATTGCGAAAACATATTGCAGCAGCAGGGCCGACCAGAAGATCGGCACTGACACGCCCAGAAGCGAAAAGCCCATGAAGAACCGGTCCAGAAAACTGTCACGCCGCACCGCCGACAGGATACCTGCCGGAATGCCGATGACCCAGGACACCAGTGCCGCGCAGACAGCCAGCATCAGTGTGTTCGGGAAAGCCTTCAGGATAAGATCCGTCACCGGACGATTCAGCTTGATCGAGTTGCCAAGATCGCCGTGCAGCGCGTTCCACAGAAAGCTCAGATAGCGGGTGATCATCGGATCATCGAGGTGCATCTGCGCACGGACCCGCTCGATCACGTCGGGGCTGGCGTGTTCCTTCATCATCAGGGCGATGGGGTCGCCGGGGACCACATTCAGCATGATAAACAGGATCAGCGTGATGCCGATCAGGACAGGGATAGACACAAGAATGCGTCGTAAGGCGAACATCAACATCCGTGGACTGCTCTTTCTGCTGCGCCCGTAGAGCGCGGGGGGCGTCGCGGAAGGGCGGCTGGAAATGATTGGGCAAGGGGATGCCGGGGGGCAACGGATATGGCCCCCCGGCGATTGTCCTTACTCAACCTCGACGTTGAAGTAGTTCATGTCGCTCCAGCCGTTCCACGGAACGACGAAGTTCTTCACGCGCGGCTGCACCACATAGTTGTGATCCAGACTGAACAGCGGCACCCAAGCGGCATCCTTGCCAACGATCTGCGCGGTAAGATCTTGATACAGCTTGCAACGCGCCTCTTGGTCGGTCATGCCGCGCGCCTTTTCGATGGCGGCAAAAACCTCGGGGTCGTTGTTGTTGTAACCGCGCGTCTTGGTGCCCGATTCAGAGAAGAAGGTGTAGAAGAAGTTGTCGGGATCGTTGAAGTCGGCCGACCAGACCTGGGTATAATTCTCGGCCTCGCCGACTTTGCGGGCGGCAAGGAAGGCGGCCTCGTCAGTGGTGACGATATTGGCCCTGAACCCGGCTTCGGCAACCTGAGCCTGGATGATCTGGTTCATATCCGACCATTTCGACGACCAGCTTGAGACCTGTTGCAGGTTGATATCGACGCCGTCGGGATAGCCAGCCTCGGCCAAAAGCTCTTTGGCCTTGGCGGGGTTGTATTCGATCGGCGTCGCCGGGGTATAGCAGGCCAGACCGCGCGGCATCACACCGTCTTCCAACTCGCCCCTGCCGTAGAAGTTCTTGTCCAGAATGGTTTGCCGGTCGATTGCCATCTGGAAGGCCTGACGGACGCGCACATCATCAAAGGGCTTCTTGGCCTGGTTGATGTTGTAATAGTACATCCCGACACGCGGGCCAGAGCGGACCTGATCTTTCCACTGGTCGCTGCCAAAGAAATACGGCGTCTGGGTCGGCGCGTAGTCCAGATCGAATACGTCGATTTCATCGGATTCAAACAGCATCCGCAGGGTTTCGGAATCCGACACCACACGGATCAGCAGCTTGTCCAGCTTGGGCCGCCCGCGCCAATAGTTTTCATTCGCCTCCAGCGTCTCGCTGTCGTTCAGGGTATAGTCGGTCAGAATGAACGGGCCAGTGCCATTGGTGGTTTCGGGCGTCAGGCCGAACTGATCGCCCGCCTTTTCGGTGAAGGCGCGTTCATAGATCGAAGCGCCGGGCGAAGCCAGCAGCGCCAGGAAGGCGGCGTAGGGCTGCGTCAGGGTGATCTGCACGGTGCGGTCATCGACAGCCTTCAGGCCGGAAACGCTGTCGGCTTTGCCATCCATCCGCTCTTGCGATCCGGCGATGAAGGTCAGGATGTCGGTGTTCAGCGCCTTGGTCGCGGGGTTCAGCATGCGATCAAAGGTGTAAACCACATCGTCTGCCGACAGGACGGCGCCGTCATGGAATTTCACACCTTCGCGCAGGTGGAAGGTATAGGTCAACCCGTCGGGCGACACCTCCCACGTCTCGGCTAGACCCGGCACCAGCGCCGATTGACCGGGGCCGGTGGTTTCCGATTCCACAAGACGATCAAAGATGTTCAGCGGAAGCGTGTAGGAATCCGTGGTCATCTGCACGTCGGCGGTCTTGGGATCTTCGGGGTAGGATATGCGCAGTGTGTTTTCGGCCAGCGCAGGAGACATCAGCAAAAGGCTGGTCAGGGCGGTTGCCAGAAGCAGGTTCATTTTCTTGGTCACGTTACACCTCGATGTCGGATTGACGGTTCTGCCGTAGGGACGGCGCCGTGCGACTTGTTCTTGTAAGAGACAGACCTGTCGCATGATCTTGTCTTCCTGGGTCATTCAACACGCTTTTTGCCATGCCTCCCCTTCTTCCAGGTTGAGCGCATCCCGGATTTCCGTTCTGCGGCGGATCACACGGAACTGCCCGTCATCCACCAAAACCTCGGGGACCAACCCTCGGGAGTTGTATGTTGATGACATGGCGGCACCATAAGCGCCAGCATCGAGGAAGGCCACAAGATCACCTGGCAAAAGCGTGCCGAGATTCTTGTATTTGCCAAAATCATCAGAGCTTTCGCAGATTGGCCCGACCAACCGGTGCGCCTGCGTGCCAGGGGCCTGCCGCGGGTTGTGAAGCGTTTCCGCAGGGTGCTGTGCATCGTAGAGTGCGGGCCGCATCAGATCGTTCATCGCGGCATCGACCACGGCGAAATCCGCCGCATCACCCGGCTTGAGATACAGCACACGGCTGACCATCACTCCGGCCCGGGCACAAAGCCAGCGGCCCGGTTCGACGTTCAGTTCAAGGCCCAATCCTGCGACCGTTTCGCCAATGATGCGCGCGTATTCAGCCAAATCCGGGCCCGGGTGATGCGCGTCCCCAATGCCAAGGCCGCCGCCCAGATCCAGCCTGCTGACGGTCTGACCTGCGGCGCGCAAATCCTTGACCAGATGCGCCATCGTCTGCCACGCTTGGCGGAAGGGCGTCAGGTCCAGAATCTGCGATCCGATGTGCAGCGCCAGCCCAACGACGTTCAGCTCTGGCCGGGCAGCCGCAGCGGCGTAAAGCGCGGGAATTTCGGCAGCGGGAATGCCAAACTTGCTGTCCTTGCGGCCTGTTGTGATCTTGGCATGCGTCTTGGCGTCCACGTCGGGATTGACCCGAAAGGCAACCGGCGCACGCAGCCCCAATGCGCGGGCAACGCCGGACACAACCTCCAGCTCTGCCGCGCTTTCCACGTTGATCTGGCGCAGTCCGGCCTGCAAGGCGGCGCTGATTTCTGCCTCGGTCTTGCCCACCCCGGAAAAGATGATCCGCCGTGGCGGGGTTCCAGCCGCAAGCGCCCGCGCCATCTCGCCCCCCGAAACAATGTCCATGCCGCAGCCAAGGCGGGCAAATTCTGCGAGTACATGGATATTGCTGTTGGCCTTCACGGCAAAGCAAACCTCCACCCCATGCGGCGCGACGGCGTGGCGCAACGCAGCATAGTCGGCCCGCAGCGCCATCGCGGAATAGGCATAAAACGGCGTGCCGACAGTGGCGGCAATCTGCGCCAGCGGAACCCCGTCCAGGCAAAGCGCACCGTCGCGGCGATCAAGCCGCTGCCCCGTCGGGCCCTGCCGGGTAAGCGGCGAAACTGCGCTGGCGTTGGTCATGCGGACCCTTTGGCTGAAGAAGGTTTCAGCAAAGGTCACAGAAGTTCCTATACATATGAAGTGTTTTATCTGTATCCTTTATTCATATGGGATATATAGAAGAAGGCTGCCGCCATGAAGCTGAACCAACGCCAGATTGACGTGTTCAACGCCGTGATGGTCAACAAGAGCATCACCGCCGCTGCGGCCAAGCTGGGCAGTTCACAACCCACGCTGAGCCGCGAAATCCGCGAAGTCGAACGGCGTCTGGGCTTTGATCTGTTCCTGCGCTTTGGCAAGCGGCTGACGCCGACGGAACAGGCGTTGCTGCTGCACGATGTGGTGCTGCGCTCTTTCATCGGGTTGGACGAAATCGGTCGCGCCGCCTCGGCCATCCGCACCCGCAGCGCCGCGAACTTTCGCATCGCCAGTATTCCGGCCTATGCGGAATCGATCATCCCAAGGGTGATCCAGCGCTTTGCCAAGCAGCGGGCCGCTGTTCACTTTTCCATCCACTCGCACGAGGAAAGCTCGCTGCGGCAAGAGATGACAACGCAGGTCTTTGACCTTTGCCTTGCGGAAAGCCAGTTCGAGCGTGACGTTGGGACCGGCGAGATGGTGAATGTCGGCGATATGGTCTGCGTTCTGCCACAGGGGCATCCGTTGACCGCGCGCAAACTGCTGAGCCCGGCGGATTTTGCCGGTCAGCCCTTTATCTACTTCAGCCAGAATGACCCCTATCGGCACAAGCTGGATGCGGTATTCCATCAGGCCGATGTTGCGCGGGACTATGCGGCAGAGACAACGACTGCAGCCAGCGTCTGCGCTTTGGTGGCCGCGGGCGTGGGTATTTCTATCATCAACCCATTGACCGCCGCCAACTATGCCGGAGGATCAGTCGCTGTCCGGCGCCTTTCCGTATCGGTCCCCTATGGGCTTGCGCTTTGGTATCCCACGCGCAGCACAGGGCTGGCCCAGATACGCCGGTTTATTGCGACCATGACCGAGGTGGCTTCTGAAATGGCGGCAGATCTGGACAAACTCTTGCGCGGTTAGGCCGGTTGTGAAGTTTGAATGAGGCAGGCCCTAAAGCGGCAGTGCCCCATCGCTCCACCGATTTGGCAGTTGACCGTAGGCGGCAGTCACCGCCGGATCGCGCGGAAATCCGGGTTTGAGGTAGGCGAGCAGCGTGTCAAGAAACACTCTTGATTTCAAGGGCATCAACCGGCGACTGGGAAATACGGCGCGCACCGCCGCCGGTGGCATGGTCCAGTCGGGCAGAATTCGCTGCAAGGCGCCGGTCAACACGTCCTGTGCCGCAAAAGCGGTGGGCAAGATGGCAATGCCAGCCCCCATGAGCGCAAACCGGTGCAACATCTCGTAGGAGTTTGCCGCAACCCGCAGCGTGCGGAGATCAACCACAAAGGTTTCGCCCGCATTCTGCAGGCGCCAAACCACGGGATTTCCGCCCGTGGTAAGAACCAGCTTTGCGCAGCGCAAAAGATCCTGAGGTGTCGAGGGAGTTGGCACGCGAGAGAGGTAGAGAGGGGCCGCGAAAAGCCCGACATCAAGCTCGATCAATTTGCGTGTCGTCAGACGGTGGTCGCTTTCAACATCGCCGATGCGGATGGCGATGTCGTAGCTTTCTGCAATAAGATCAACGTATCGCGGCGACAAATCCAAAGCGAGTTGCACTTCTGGATATGCGATGCTGAAGGCTGCGAGCATCGGGGCCAGTGAAATACTGGCCAGATCGCCCGGGGCCGAAACGCGCAACTGACCGGATGGGATGGTTTTCCGGTGATCTGCCAGATCAACCACACGTTCGATTTCATGTTGAATCTGTTCGGATGACCCCAGAATACGCTGCCCCATTTCGGTAAGCACAACAC
>CAMFLG010000185.1 GCA_945957495.1 uncultured Pseudorhodobacter sp.
AGATTCCTCTACGTCTCGTGGGCTCGGAGATGTGTATAAGAGACAGGCTCAAGACGGCGCTTTTGCTGCCCTTTACCTTGGCCGCCGTGCCCACCGTCGATCTGTCCGCGGGCCGGGTGGTGATCGACCTGCCTGAAGGGCTGGACTAGCGCCCGCCCGGCACGGGCCACCGTCGCATTCAACCGCCAGTGGTTTTTGCGTTCCCTCGCGCCCTGAACCGCCGTATCAAATGCCGTATCGACTGTCAGACCGGAACAGGGGCCAGCCATGCGCAATCATCTCTACCTGCTGATGGCGGCGACGCTACTGCTATACCTCGGCCCGCTTCTGGCGGGTCTGGCCGGGTTTGGCTGGAATCTGGTCTGGGTGTTCGCCACCATCTTCCTGCTGTGGCTGACAGTGCTGCGCCCGTATCTGTGGCCACGCACCTGGAACGCCTGGGGCCAGCATCAGGCCTGGGTGACACTGGGCACCAACGGTGCGGTCCAGTTGTTGCTGGTGACGGTGCTGTTCGGCATCGGGCGCGGCATCGGCGGCGCGCTTGGCTTTGTGGCGCCCTTTCCGCCCGCCTTGCCGGTGCTGGTGTCGCTGATCTCGATCCCGCTGTCGCGGCTGGTCTGGAATCCGCGGCAGGATACCGAGCTTGATCACTTCCTTGACGATGCCATCCGGCAGATCGCCCATGCCGACAACCCGGTTGAACAAAGTGACCTCAACCTGGCCCGCCGCCTGATCGCGCCCTTGGCCGATCTGCCCGACTCCGCCGACGTGGATGAGGTGGCCAGCCACCTTCTGGCCCTGTCCGGCCATACCGAAGACGTGCATATCCGCGCCGCCCTGCTAGAGGTGCAACGCGCGGGCCATGCCAGCCGCGCCCAGACCCTTGCGCTGATCCTGCACAGCACCGACGGCAGGCTGATCGACCGCATCGGCGGCGATGGCCCGACGCTGGCACTGGCGGTGCTGCCGCATGACCCCGACCTGATCGCGCTTTACGCCCGCCGCCTGACCCGCGCGCTGGACGATGACCCCGAACTGTGGGGCCAGTGCCCCAGCACCGATCTGCTGCAGGATCTGGTGGCGGAACTGAACGACACCGCCGCCGAAGCCCCGCTTTGCGATCTGATCGACGCCACCAACCGCGCCCAGCCCGAAGACGGTTTGGCCTAGCCTCGCCCGACCCGCCGCGTTAGAAACCGCCATGACCGACACACCCGAAGATGCCCCCTCCAAATCGCATGGCCGCCTTTCGGTGCGCGCCTCTCTGCGCCCGCGCGACCTGATGGAGGAACCGCTGCACGTCAAAGACGCCTGGCGCGCAAAGGTCATCACCCTGTTCCCCGATGCCTTCCCCGGCATCCTCGGCCTGTCGCTCACCGGCAAGGCGCTGGACCTTGGGCTTTGGGCGCTGGACACCATCGACCTGCGCCCCTTTGGCATTGGCAAACACCTGAACGTCGATGACACGCCCGCAGGCGGTGGCGCGGGCATGGTGCTGCGCGCCGATGTGCTGGACGCGGCGCTGACCGAGGCCAGCCTTGGCACCCCGCGCGACCGCACCCGCTGGCCGCTGATTTACCTGTCGCCCCGCGGCAAACCGTTCAATCAGGCCATGGCCCGCCGCTTTGCCGCCTGCGATGGCCTGACCATGCTCTGTGGCCGCTTTGAAGGCGTGGATCAGCGCCTGCTGGACTACCACGATGTCGAAGAGGTCAGCCTTGGCGATTTCGTCCTGACCGGGGGCGAGATTGCCGCAACGGCGCTGTTGGATGCCACCGTCCGCCTGCTGCCCAAGGTCTTGGGCAATCAGGCCAGCACCGAGGAGGAATCCTTCTCGCACGGCCTCCTGGAACACCCGCAATATACCCGCCCCGCCGTCTGGAACGATCTGCCCATCCCCGAAGTCCTCACCTCCGGCAACCATGCCGCCATCGCCAAATGGCGTCAGGCCCAAGCCGAAGCCATCACCAAATCCCGCCGCCCGGATTTGTGGCAGGCCTGGCTGCGCCGCAAGGCTTAGGCTGCGCATCCGCTGTACCACCCCGTAGGTCGGGCTTCAGACCGACTCCCCTCCACCATCGGACTCACACGCCGATCCCCGCCCTGCACGCCCCCTTGCCGGATCGCCCCGCGCGCCTATGCTGGCGGCACCGCAACCTTGGCGGGTTCGGCGGGGCAGGGGCGGTTTTGCAGGAGGTGCAGATGCTTGGCAGGTTTCGCTTGGTCGCTGCAGCCGGTCATACGATCCTTGGTGTCCTGATGGCGCTTACAGCCGCACTCCCTGCCAACGCCAAACCGCTCGACATCTTCCGCGACTGCGATGCCTGCCCCGAGATGATGAACTGCCTTTAGGCTCTTTCGTGATGGGTGCGCCAGACAGCGAATTCCGCCAGAACGTCTACTACGACCCGGAAACGCAAACCCTCCGTCTGGCGACGAAAGACCACCCTTGGATTCCCGTCAACGAAGGCCCGCAGCACAAGGAGACGATTGATATCCCCATCGGCATGGGCCGCAACGAGGTGACCTATGACGAGTGGATGGATTGCGTTCAGGATGGCGGCTGTAACGGCTATGTGCCCGAAAACCGGATCGGCAGCGCAGGAACTGACGACGCCATCATGCTCGCGCTGACGGATGAACGCTTCAAACCGTTGGCGTCGAACGCGGCGATGCTGCGGGCGATGGCGGATGATGACTTCCTGCCGATAAGCGGACGCTATCCGGTCCTGAACGTCTCCTATCTGGATGCGCAGGCCTATGTGGCCTGGCTGAACCAAAAGCTTGGCACAGATACCTACCGTCTGCCCAGCGAGGCGGAATGGGAATATGCCGCGCGCGCCGGAACCACCACGCGCTTTGCGCAAGGCTTCGAGCCGACCCCGGAACAGGCCAATATCTCGGGCCAGGCAACTGCACAGACCCTTGGCGATAGCCGCCCCGACTTGCGTAGCTTGCCCTTCCCCGTTCCGGTTGATGAACTGGACGCGGCCAATTCCTGGGGCCTGAGGCATATGTCGGGCAATGCAGGAGAGGTCACTTTGTCCTGTTACACGATCCGATATCAGCAGTGGTCAAGCGCCAGCGAGTGGCTCACGAAAAGTGACGGCAAGTCATGCGACCGTGCGGTCCGAGGCGGTGCCTTTGTCGGCCCAATGAACGCCGGGCGCGTTGCCTTCCGGATGTCGTACGGTGAGACCACGAGAACCCAGTACGTCGGCTTTCGCATCGTCAAAGACCTGGAATAGAAAACCCCACGCTCCACTTGCATTGAGCGGCAAGTGCAACCCAAGGAGAACCTTTTAGCCCCGTAGGTCGGGGTTCACCCCGACTCTCGCCCATTCACCCCGCCAAAAACCCCGCCACCTCATCCCTGCGCGCCATCGTATCGCCATAGCCCAGCGCGATCAGGTCGGACACATACTCTGGTTCGAACATCAGATAGCTTTCCATCCGCCCGTCGCCCCCCATCACCCCTAGGCTGCGCATCAGGATCCGCATGGCGCGCGGCAGGCTGCTCCGGTGGCGTTTGGCGATCGGGCGGATGTCTTGTGAAGGGTTCAGCATCAGCGTCTCGATCACCTTCAGCGGCGTCTTTTCCCGCGCCTCTGGCGGCAGCAGCGACACGGTATTGTTGATCCGGAGCATCCGTTCGGTATCCGCCTCCAGATTGTCGTTGAACATGATGTCCAGCGCGTAGGCCGCCATCTCGCCAATGCTGGGTGGTTCCGGCGCCGTGGCGGGCAACCGGCCCGGCACACCGTCGCGGGTGGAAATTACCAGAATCCGCGTCGCCCCGGTGTGGATGGCGGGCGACAGGGGCGAGGTCAGCCGCATCGACCCGTCCAGATAATAGCCCGTCCCGATCCGCACCGGCGCAAAGGCAAAGGGCAGCGCGGCCGAGGCCAGCAGGTGATCCGCCGTCATCGCCACCCGCACCCCCCGCCGCCGCGCCCGCGCCCAATCGGCAATCCCTTCCGCGCCGTCAAAGAAGGTCATCGCATTGCCCTCGGCAAAGCCCGAGGCGGTGATGCACAGCGCGTCCAGCGCCCCCGAACGGATCGCGCGCTGCAACAGGGCCGCGCTGAACTCCCGCTGCAACAGCGCCGCCAGCGGGGCCGCGTTCAGCAACCCGCCCCGGCTGCGCAGCCCGAAATGCCCCAGCACCAGCGTTCCGGCCCAGCGCAAACTGCTGCCCAGCAGCGTCAGCGCCCGCGTGTCGTAAATCGTGTTGCAGCGCAGCGACAGCCACAGATCCTCAATATGTCGCGCGCCCGCCGGGAAATCATGCGCGGCCATCGCCACCGCCGCCGCGTTGATCGACCCCACAGATGCGCCGCAGATGATCTGAAACGGCAACCGCCGCCGCCCGGCAATCTCGGCCAGCGCCTTGATCACGCCCACCTGATATCCGCCGCGCGCCCCGCCGCCCTGCAAGACCAACGCCGTCCGCTCGCCCGCTTCCCGCATCCCCATCGCCCCCCGCACTTCGCCCCCACTATGCACCCCCGCCCAAACCACCGCGAAACTTCTTCGCGACCCGTAGGACGGGGTTCACCCCGACTCCGTCGCCGCACCCCCGCCCAAAACCTTAACCCCCGGTAAACGCCCCCGCGTAACCCTCTGATTTCCCGTCCCCCAAAACCCGTCGCCCGCGTGCGACGCAGGCCCACTTGACCCACACCCCCGCACCCCCTATACGCCGCCTGTCCGGGGCCTCAAAACCCAACGGGCCCGATTCCTTTTTGCCATAACGCCTGCCTTCTTCCGCAGGTCTGGTGGGACGGATCGGACGAAAAAAGCACGCGGCATCTCTGGCGGGGTTACTTTGCAAAGTAGCGACCCGGTCGAAGACCAGAAGCTCTGTCGCTGCATCACGTCGGGGAAAACCCTGCAAACAAAGGATATGCGATGAACCTGATCGCCCAACTCGAAGCCGAGCAGATCGCTGCGCTTGGCAAAGTCATCCCGGACTTCAAGGCCGGTGATACCGTGAAAGTCGGCTACAAAGTGACCGAAGGTACGCGTTCGCGCGTGCAGAACTACGAAGGCGTCGTTATCGGCCGCAAAGGCGGCGCGACCATCTCCGCCTCGTTCACCGTGCGCAAAATCTCCTTCGGTGAAGGCGTGGAACGGGTGTTCCCGCTGTATTCGACCAACATCGCCTCGATCGAAGTCGTTCGTCGTGGCCGTGTCCGTCGCGCCAAGCTTTACTACCTTCGCGATCGTCGCGGCAAATCGGCCCGGATCGTCGAAGACACCAACTACAAACCGAAATCGGAATAAGGAACAGGGCGATGAAAGACGGTATTCACCCCGACTATCACATGATCGACGTCAAGATGACCGACGGCACCGTGTTCCAGACCAAAACCACCTGGGGCAAAGCTGGCGAACAAATGGCGCTCGACATCGACCCGCTGTCGCACCCGGCATGGACCGGCCAGTCCGCCAAACTGATGGACACCGGCGGCCGCGTGTCGAAGTTCAAGAACAAATACGCCGGTCTGGGCTTCTGATCCCAACCGCCACGGCAAATCGGGCGCATCTTCGGATGCGCCCTTTTCATTTGGCCGAACGACGCTATCGTTTGTCTGGAACGTCCCCTGGTGTCCCGTGCGCTACATCCTGTTCCTGCTTGCCTTCGGCCTTGCGCCACCCGCCTTCGCGCAATCCGTCTTTGCGGCGCTGACCGGGGATTTCGGCGCCGATTTCACCGACGAGGCCTGCAACGACAATCCGAAGTCACAGTCCTTCTCACCAGATCACACCCGCATCCGTTTGTCTTGGCCCCAACCGGTGCCCAGCTATATGCGCGACGAAATGATCCTGTTCATCGAAGGGGATGTTGTCGCATCCGATGCCGAAAGCATCACCTACCTGCGCGATGAAGAATCGCGGCAGGGCCCGGATGGCAAACCCATCCTGTGGACATTCCGCGTCACAGCGACGGGCTACTGCGTCACCCGATCCGATATGAGGGGCAGCGATTGCCTGACCGCCTATCGCCGCTGCGACACGCCGGTCTCCTGACGGTCGATGGCGTTGCGGCAACCGTTGCGTTGAACCGGCCCACATGCACCCCCGGATGCGCCCTTTTCATTTGCGCCACGGCCCGGCAGGATCGCCGCATGATCCGCCTGCTCACCCTTGCCTATCTTGTCGCCACGCCGCTTTGGGCGGAGCCGTTTTCGGGCGTGTTCGGCACCGATGACCCGCCCGAAGAAACCTGCGCGCAGAACCCGATGACGCAAACCCTCAGCCCCGATCGCCGTCGCATCAGCTTTCACTGGGACAGGCCGGTTGAAAGCTATACCGGCGCCATGATCACCGATTTCGGCGGCACCATCACCGCGATGGATGCGCAAAGCCTGACCTTCCTGCGCGACAACGAAACCCGGCTGGACCCGGACGGCGCGCTGATCCTGTGGACGATGCACCTCTTGCCCGGCGGCGCCTATTGCTACACCAGCACCGGTTGGCCGGAAGAGGGCTGCGGCCCGCCCTATCTGCCCTGCCTTGATGCGCCGCCGATTTCTTAGCCCTTCCAAACCGCGCAAAATCAGGCACACTCTACCCATGCGCGCCCTGATCCTTACCCCTGTCTCTTATACACATCTCCGAGCCCACGAGACGTAGAGGAATCTC
>CAMFLG010000186.1 GCA_945957495.1 uncultured Pseudorhodobacter sp.
GTGATCACCTTCGCCCTGTCGATCCGCTACAAGCGCAAGCTGGGCCTTTACGGCAAGCTGTTCGACAGCCCGGTCGGCATGATCGGCTTTGCGTTGGTGATGTTCTGGGTGTTCACCGCCATCTTTGCCGATCAGATCATCACGCTGGACCCGCTGACCCAATATGGCCGCATCAAGAACCCGCTGCCCGGCGTGGCGTTGGTGGACCCAAAGCCCGGCGATTACCCGTGGTTCCTGCTGGGCGGCGATCACCTCGCACGCGACGTGTTTTCCCGCATGGTGATGGGCGCGCGGCAGGTGCTGATGATCGCGCCTGCGGCCACAGCCTTCGCCTATATGGTGGGCATCACCCTTGGCCTGCCTGCGGGCTATTACGGTGGCAAGCTGGACACCTCGCTGTCCTTTGCCTCGAACCTGGTGCTGGCCTTCCCGGTGATCCTGCTGTTCTACCTGCTGGTCACGCCGGAAATCCGCAACACCGGCATTCCGGTTTACCTGGCGGCGGTGTTGTTCATCTTTCCGGTGGTGTTCTTCACCATCCTGTTCAACTCGCGCTTTTTCACCAACCCACCCCGGCGCAACCTTTACGTCGGCGTCACGCTGGTGATCGGGCTTTGGGCCTATTCCGGCCTTGCCTTCAACCGCGATCCGCTGGGTGTGTGGTCGATGGACCCGAACCTGCTGAACGTGTTCGTGTCGGTGGTGTTCGTGAACTCGCCCACGGTGTTCCGCATCGTGCGGGGTCTGGTGATGGATCTGAAGGCGCGCGATTACGTTGCCGCCGGTCAGACCCGCGGCGAAGGCCCCTGGTACATCATGCTGTGGGAGATTTTGCCCAACGCGCGCGGGCCGCTGATCGTCGATTTCTGCCTGCGCATCGGCTACACCACCATCCTTCTGGGCACGCTGGGCTTTTTCGGTCTGGGCGTCACCCCCGAAAGCCCCGACTGGGGGTCCACCATCAACGCGGGCCGCAAACTGCTGACGATCTACCCGCACGCCGCCCTCGCCCCCGCCATCGCCCTGATGAGCCTTGTGCTGGGCCTGAACCTTCTGGCGGACGGTCTGCGCGAAGAAAGCCTGAAGGATTGATGCGATGCCCCTTCCTGCTTTCATCTGTTCTTAAATATCCCGGGGGTCCGGGGGCAGCGCCCCCGGTCCTGCCCCATCCGCAAACGCGAGGCTGCCATGTCTGATACCTCTTGGGATCCTTCCAAACCGATCCTCGAAATCGAGAATCTGTCGATTTCCTTCTTCACCCGGCTGCGCGAAATCCCGGCGGTGATGGATTTCTCCTGCAAGGTGATGGCGGGCGAGGCGATGGGGCTGGTCGGCGAATCCGGTTGCGGCAAATCCACCGTGGCGCTGGCGGTGATGCGCGATCTGGGCAAGAACGGCAAAATCGTCGCCGGTTCGATCAAGTTCAAGGGCCGCGACCTGACCCATATGACTGACGAAGAGCTTCGCCATATCCGCGGCTCTGAAATCGCGATGATATATCAGGAACCGATGGCCTCGCTGAACCCGGCGATGAAGATCGGCGCGCAGCTGGCCGAAGTGCCGATGATCCATCAGGGCATGTCCAAGGCCGACGCCTGGGCGCTGGCGCGGCAGATCGTGGCCGATGTGCGTCTGCCCGACCCCGACCGCATCATCAACGCCTATCCGCATCAGTTGTCCGGCGGCCAGCAACAGCGCATCGTCATCGCCATGGCGCTAATGTCAAAACCGGCGCTGTTGATCCTGGATGAACCCACCACCGCGCTGGACGTGACGGTTGAGGCCGGCATTGTCGATCTGGTCAAGGCATTGGGCGAGAAATACGGCACCTCGATGCTGTTCATTTCGCACAACCTGGGCCTGATCCTGGATGTCTGCGACCGGCTTTGCGTGATGTATTCCGGCGAGGCGGTGGAAACCGGCAATGTCGTCGAGGTGTTCGACAAGATGCGCCACCCCTACACGCAGGCGCTGTTCCGCTCGATCCCGCTGCCCGGCGCCGACAAGAATGCGCATCCGCTGGTGGCGATCCCCGGCAACTTCCCCTTGCCACATGAACGGCCCAAAGGCTGCAACTTTGGCCCGCGCTGCGATTATTTCACCGAAGGCCGCTGCAACGCCGCGGATATTCCCATGTCTGACGTGCCCGGCAATGACCGCCACGCCAGCCGCTGCCTGAAATGGCAGGAAATCGACTGGGACGCGCCCTTGAAGGCGAAAATGACCAAGCCGAAAACGCCGATTGGCAAGGTCGTTCTGAAAATGGAAGACCTGCAGAAATATTACAGCGTCTCGGGCGGCGCCTTTGGTGGTGGCACCACAAAGGTGGTCAAGGCCAACGAATCCCTGTCCTTCGAGGCGCGCGAAGGCGAAACGCTGGCCATCGTCGGCGAATCCGGCTGCGGCAAATCCACCTTCGCCAAGGTGCTGATGGGGCTGGAAACCGCCACTTCCGGTTCGATCCTGCTGTTTGACGAAAACGTGCAATCCACCCCGATCCAACAGCGCAACACCGATACCGTCTCTTCGGTGCAGATGGTGTTCCAGAACCCGTTTGACACGCTGAACCCGTCGATGAACGTCGGGCGCCAGATCATCCGCGCGCTGGAGATTTTCAAATACGGCGCGTCGGATCAGGATCGCCACAACCGCATGCTGGAACTGCTGGATCTGGTGAAACTGCCGCGCGCCTTTGCCGACCGGATGCCGCGCCAGTTGTCGGGCGGCCAGAAACAGCGCGTCGGCATTGCCCGCGCCTTTGCCGGTGGCGCCAAGGTGGTGGTGGCGGATGAACCCGTTTCGGCGCTGGACGTGTCGGTTCAGGCCGCTGTCACCGATCTGCTGATGGATATTCAGCGCGAGAACAAGACGACGCTCCTCTTCATCAGCCACGACCTTTCCATCGTCCGCTACCTCAGTGATCGGGTGCTGGTGATGTATCTGGGCCATGTGGTGGAAACCGGCACCACCGATCAGGTGTTCCAACCGCCCTACCACCCCTATACCGAGGCGCTGCTGTCTGCCGTGCCCATCGCCGACACGCATGTGATCCGCAAACGCATCGTGCTGGATGGCGACATCCCCTCGGCCATGAACCCGCCGCCCGGCTGCCCGTTCCAGACCCGCTGCCGGTGGAAAGCGCAAGTCTCGCCTGCGGGCCTGTGTGATCGGGAAATGCCGCCGGTCAAGATGCTCGCGGGCGGGCATCAGATCAAATGCCACCTGTCCGAGACTGTGCTGACGCAGATGGAGCCTGTCATCCAGATCGCGGCGGAATGAGTGACCTGACCCATCTGCGCATCTTGCGCCCTGCCCCGAATGTGCTGGCCTTCTACGATGGCCGGGTGCCGGGGCAACGCTTCATGCCCGGCGCGAACTGGGTGGATGACGGCGCGATTTCGCTGGGGGTGGCGTCTTATGCGGTCATCGAAGGGGATCAGGCGTTGATCTACGACACGCATGTGTCCCTGGCCCATGCCCGGGCCATCCGCGCCGAACTTGAATCCATGGGCATCCGGCGCTTTACCGTGGTGCTGTCGCATTGGCATCTGGATCATGTGGCGGGAACCGAAGCGTTCGCCGATTGCCCGGTGATCGCCTGCCAGCGCACCCTGGATCACCTGAGCCGGCACAGGGCCGGGATCGAGGATGCCAGCTTTCACGGTCTGCCCGCGATCAACCCGCTGATCCTGCCGACGCAAACCTTCTCGGGCGAAATGACGCTGATGCTGGGCCAGACCGAGGTGCGGCTGATTGAGGCGAACATCCATTCCGATGACGCCTGCGTGCTGTGGCTGCCCGCGCAACGCCTGCTGCTGGCGGGTGACGCGCTGGAGGATACCGTCACCTATGTGGGCGAACCCGCAGCGTTCGAGGTTCATCTGGCCGATCTGGCCCGCCTTGCCGCCCTGCAGCCAACCCATATCCTGCCCAACCACGGCGCGCCGGACCGGATCGCCGCAGGCGGCTACGGCCCCGGCCTGATCAGCGCCACGACCGATTATATCCGCCACCTGATCCGCTGCAGCAGCGATGCCGCCGCGCGGGCGCTGCCCTTGGCAGAGGTGATCGCCCCTGCCCTTGCTGCAGGTGATCTGATCTGGTTTGAACCTTACATCGACATCCACGCGCAAAACCTGCAACGGGTTCTGGACTCGGGGCGCTGAGCCGGAATTCGCGCCAATTTGACTAAAGTTTCCTTCATCTGTTCTTAAATATCCCGCGGGGGCAGCGGCCGAAGGCCGCGCGGGGGCGCGAAGCCCCCGTCTTTGGGTGGGACGGGGCTCAAACAAAAAGTAAGAATACCCGGGGCGCGAAAGTGTTCGCGCCCGTAAAACGCTGAAAACAGTCCACTGGACTGTTTTCGCCGGGCTTTGCCCGGCCGCGTTTTACCCCAAAATGGCCAGAACGTAGTTCTTGGTTTCCTCATAGGGGGGAATGCCGTCGCTGGCCTCCACCGCGCCCGGACCGGCATTATAAGCCGCCAGCGCAAGTTTCCAGGTGCCGAAACGGTCATACATCATCTTCAGATAGCGCGCGCCACCTTCCAGATTTTCCTTCGGATCGTTGATATCCACACCCAGCCGATCCGCCGTATCCGGCATCAGCTGCGCCAGCCCGGTGGCACCCTTTGACGACACCGCATAGATGTTCCACCCACTTTCCCGCTGCACCAGCCGCAGGAACAGATCCTCAGGCACGTCATGCTTGCGCGCGGCGGCCTTGGCAACCTCCAGATACTCGCCCTTGTAATTGCCGCGATAGCGCGGGATCGGGCCGTCCTTGTCACCCCCCGCCGTCTTGCCGTTCGGGGTCAGCCGGACTGAGCCCTCATACTGATCGGCCAGCCGCCCATCCAGCATCGCCATCTGCGATTTCAACAGGGCCGTGCGGCTTTTGGTGGACCCGGTCAGCTTCAACCCCTCTGCAATGGCAAAGGAAGGTGCGACAAGCGCCATTGTGGCTGCGAGGGTAACGCCCAGGGCCGTCGCTGAAAACCGCATGCACAATCCTATCCGCAGCGCCGATCCGGTTGGGATGGCCCAAGTTGGCGGGACTATACCTGAAATCGCGGGGGATTCCAGTGCCCTGACCCTGCCGCGCCCAAACGCCCCGGCGGATTATTGCGCAGCGATTGCCGCAGGGGCCGCCGCGGCCCCGCTGCCCAGCGGCGCACGCATCAGATCCTCGACCATCAGACTGATCAGTTGCGTCCGCCCGGCCAGCCCCGATTTGCGGTAAATCGCATTAAGATGCGTCTTGATCGTGCCCTCGGCAGAGCCGCGCAGCCGGGCAATTTCAGCGATGCTATAGCCCTTGATGGTAAAGGTCGCCACGTCCCGTTCGGTCGGGGTCAAACCCCATTCGGTGAAATAGGCGTCGATCAGCGTCGTCAGCGCCCCTGCCGCCACCTGCAGGCTTTTTTCCAGATCGGAATTGCGGCGCATAAGGTGGCGCAGCAGGGCCAGTTCAAACAGAATCCCCAGCACCAGCCCCGCCGTCGCCACCACTTCGGGCAGCAGGCCCGAGGAAAACAGCTTGCCCAGGCTGAACGCCCCCAATTCCTGCATTTCCAGCGTGACATCGCGCAACAGCACCGCCACGCACAGGATCTGAAACAGGATGACGGCCAATAGCGCAAGCATCGCCTTGCTGGCCCCCTTCGCCAATCTGGACGTCATAGCCCTGAATTCCATCCACCGCATCCTGACAGGAGGTTTGGGTGCAATCTAGCTTGGGCCGGGCGTCGATGAAAGCCCGGCCAAGCGGCGGTGGCGCAGAATTGCACAGGCTGGCCTTTGCAATGGCCGGTGTCGCGGTCTATAGGTTTTCGTTAACCAATCCCGGGCAATGCTGCCGGGGACAAACGGAATCAGGGAGAGGGCCATGGCCGGATCAGTCAACAAAGTCATCATCGTCGGAAACCTGGGCCGCGACCCCGAAGTGCGCAGCTTTCCCAATGGCGGCAAGGTGGTGAACCTGCGCATCGCCACCTCGGAAACCTGGCGCGACAAGGCGACCGGAGAGCGCAAGGAACGCACCGAATGGCATTCGGTGGCGATTTTCAATGAAAACATCGCCAAGGTGGCAGAGCAATATCTGCGCAAAGGCTCGACGGTCTATATCGAAGGCCAGTTGGAAACCCGCAAATGGCAGGACCAGTCCGGCGCAGATCGCTACACCACAGAAATCGTGATCCGGCCCTTCCGCGGCGAAATGACCCTCTTGGGCGGGCGCGACAGCGGCGGCGGTTCGGGCGGCGGCGCCCCGGATGATCGCGGCGGATATGACGATATGGGCGGCGGCTATTCGCGCGGCGGCTCGGGCGGCGGTGGCGGTGGTGGCCGGTCCGGCGGTGGCATGGGCGGCGGCGGTGGCCGATCGGACATGGACGACGAAATTCCGTTCTAAGTCGGTGTTACCGGAAATTGCGGGCCTGTGCGGAAATGAACAGGCCCGTGACTGGACGTTTCATCGCCAATTCCCTATAGAATCGCTCAACAACTATGCGAGAGCGCGATGAACCAGCCTTTTGAAACGATTGAGGGGGCGCCCCTGATCCGCCCGTCCACGACGGATCATCCGCTTTACGATGCGGTCGTCGAAGCCTGCCGGACGGTGTTTGACCCGGAAATTCCGGTCAACAT
>CAMFLG010000187.1 GCA_945957495.1 uncultured Pseudorhodobacter sp.
CAGCTGCCCGATCGATGCCGCGATCTGCGGATTGCCCGTCAGACCAGCCGCCATCGGCGTGTCAGTCAGCGACGGCGCCACTGCGTTGACACGGATTTTCGGGGCCAGTTCTGCGGCCAGCGCGCGCGTCAAACCTTCGACCGCGCCCTTGGCCATCGAGACAGAGGCATGCGCCGCAAATCCCTGCGCCACCGCAACAAACGAAAACAGCACGACCGATGCCGCGTGTGGTGACGCTTTCAGGGCGGGCAGCGCCGCCTGCACCGCCAGAGCAGCCCCCATGGCATTCAAGCGGAAATCGCGGGAAAAATCTGCCGCCGTCAGACGTGGCAGCGCGCGCAGATTGATACTGCCGACCGCGTAGACAAGACCGGCCAAAGGCCCGCCCACCTCGGCTGCGACCCGGCCAAAGGCTGCGTCATCTTCAACGTCGGCCTGGCTCGCGCCACATCCCAGTTCACCGGCCAAGGCCGCCAACCGAACCGCGTCGCGCCCGACCAGATGCAGGTCGTATCCCATCGCAGACAAGGCGCGTGCCGTCGCGGCACCAATGCCCCCTGTCCCGCCCCAAATCAATACTTTGCCAGCCATCACCAACCCATCATTGTTTTCGCAAGTTGAACGCGCCTCGTGGCTGCGTTGCCCAAGCGTTTGATATTGGGGTCTTTACGGCAGCGACGCGCCTGTGGATCAAATGTTTGTCTTTTCATCGACATGGCAACCCATCGCTGCCCGCACCCACAGTTGCGGGCAATTCGTTTCCGCGCCAGCAGGCACGGCGCTTTCGCCCATAAGCAAAGCTTCAGGCCAGGCAATTGACCCCATGGTTTGATGGTACGATCCTTTGTTGAGTATGGAAGGACGCAGTACGGAACAATTTCGGCATGGCCGGTCCACGATCGGGCCAGAGTGGCGCCATTGATGGAGTGGATGGCTCCTGCCCCCGGCATCGTAATGTGCCACATTGGGTGCTGTCACACAAACCCATGCAGGAAGCCGCGCCGCAGATCAATCCTGCGTGATTGCGCGACCCGCTGCGCGTGTTATCTAGGTGACGTGGCCAAAGGAGGACGTGCAGACGGATGGGCGGCGTGACTCAGCATCAGGTGATCGCGGATGATCCCTCCGAGATCTTGAAATCGCCGCATCTTGATGTGGTGCCATACGCCGCGCGCGTAAGTATGCTTTCGGAACGGCTGGGCATCGATCTGTCGACAACGATCTTTGTGCTGACTGTCATCCCGCTTTGCCAGAACCGCAGCCGTCATCCGGAAATGCGTCGGATCATTGCCGCCCAGATCGCCGAGCGCAGCGATGCTTTGAAGGCCGCGCTAGCAGAAATGGTGGCGCAGAGGCTTGCGCCTTTGACCCGCCCCGGGCAGGTGGATGTGATGGCAGATGTGGTTTCGCCGTTGGTGGGGGACGTCATTTCGGCGTTGATCGGGGTGCCGGTGCGTCTGAAGGACAGTGGTCATATCTCGCGCGTGTTCAGTCAGGTCATCGGGGTTTCAAAGCGCCGCAAGTTGGAGCAGGAACTGCGCGATCTGCGAGCGGCCTTGACCGAAGCCTTTCCCGACGCAGATGATCTGGTGATCGGGATGAAGCTGTCGCTGGCGATCCTTGGCCGCGACGCTCTGATGGGGACGCTGGGGTGCAGTTTGCATCACGTGATCGCGCAGGGTGAGGGTCGCGCCTTTGATCAGATAAATTGGCCCGATTCACCACAACGTACCGGTGTGCCTTATATTGATCGGGTGGCGCTGTGTCCGGTTTCCGTGGCGGGCAAGACCTATGAACCGGACACAGTTTTGCGCAGTGACCTTGCGCGCTTTGAGCAGTCCGATGACGCCCGTGCTTCGATGTCATTTTTCGGGGCCGGCGCGCACTTGTGTCTGGGACGGGCGATATCGCTAGAACTCTGGAAAGCGATGATGGCCGATTTGAGGGCAAGTGGTATGCAGGCGCGCGTTCGGCACTACAGCTTGCGGCGCGACGATGTGTTTCATGTACCGGAAACTTTTATATTGGAGATGTTTTGACAATGCTGAGTATTCGCGCCCTTGTGGTCAAGGCACTTGATGACACCGCCGATATTCTGTCCAATGCGCGCTTTGCGCAGGCACTTGCTGCAGGGCAGGACATTGATCTGGAAGATATCGGGGTAGACAGCCTGTCCCGCTTTGAGGCGATCATGCAGATCGAAGAAGCGCTGGGGATCGAGCTGGATGATGATGAACTGACCGAGCAGCAGACGCTAAACGGGTTGGTGGCCTTTCTGGAACAGCGCGTCGGAGTTGCGGTGACTTGATCTGATGCCGGATACTCTTACGAAAGTGGCACAGAACGGCGCAGGTCGGCCTTGCCCGCACCACGAAGTGTTTGCGCCCTTTCTTGCGGCATCGGGGCGAAGAGCCGAACAGATTCTGGCCACAATGACAGATCGGTTTTCGCCGGTGGAGTTGCTGCAGTTTGTGCAATTGCTGCAGGAGGTGGACCATCCGATGCGTGAGACTATTCTGGCGGGTCCGGTGTTTCGCTATCTGATGTCACATCCGGGTGGCCGAACATTCAAGCGTGTGGCCAAGAGCGAAGATGCGATGTTCTACAGCGATGGTGCGCCACCGGAGGGCAAGGCTTTGTTGCTTTGCTTTGGCGGATTGATCGGGCGGTTTGGAGTGCCCATACCGGTGATCCTGCAATCTCTTGACGCCGCGCGCTTTGACCTGGCTTTGTTGCGCGACCCAAAGCGCAGCCGCTTTCGACTAGGTGCTGGGGATTTCGCCAATGGGTTCGTCGACCTGATCCGCAACGTAGACAGGGTTTTTACACCCCAGCGGTATCAGCGGGTGATTTCCCTTGGAAATTCGATGGGGGGCAATCCGGCTGTGCAATATGCGCTGCTGGCAGGCGCGGAACGGGCGGTTGCGGTTGGCGCGCGCGTCTCTAGTGATCCGTTGCGATTGTTGCGCCGTCAGCCGGTGCCCTGCGCGTTTGACCCGGTGTGTGATTGTATGCGTCACAGGCCCATGCGGGGTCTTTGGGTCTATGCAGCGGAAAATAACGAGGATGCCGAGGGCGCGGCAACGTTGTTCGCGCGGGCGGGCGGGCAACGATTGGCCCTGACGGGCTTTGCCGGGCACAATGTGGTCGCGCGGTTTTGGGAAGCGGATAAGGTGGACCGATTGCTGGCGCTGCTGCTGGACAGCGATTTGCCGAAGGATCGCGATGCGAAGGCAGCGATCAGACATATGCCCGCACCTACACCGAGGACAAACCGGCACAGTCTTCCGCGTCGGATTGTGTCGCGGCTGCGATGGATTGTGCGCGGGCTGCTGGGAAAGCAGGGTTAATCTTGTGATGGGCAACGGTTGTTGGAGCCAGCGCGAACGGACGCATACTGTGGACGCTTGCAGACGTGAGGTGCTACGCAGACTGGGAGGCAGAGGGCACGCTGCCTCAAGGCAAGCCTGGGCGAACGGATGAAGAGGGGTTGGATCCCGGTGCGCTCTGCATGCGTATGGAACCCGATAACAGTTGCCGCAGGGATCACGCATTAAGTTATAAAAATCAGTGGGTTAACTCACTGAACTATACAGGCTTGTTTGACAGGTCCAGAGAATATCTGCCGTGAGAGACCGACTTCGACCCTGCTGGCACTTGGGCCGGTTAACAGCCCCACCCCCATAACCCGCGAAAACAACGTAAAAATCCGGCCGAAGCCAGATCAGGAGAACGCTTTCTCGGGGGCAAGTGGCGGATCGATAGGGATTCGAACCCTAGAGACGGTTCCCCGCCTACACACTTTCCAGGCGTGCGCCTTCGACCACTCGGCCACCGATCCGTTGCGGCGGTGTTTAGCCTGCCTTTGGCGCCGGGTGCAAGGGGGGAAACCGCGGTTTCGGCGGAAATGCAGGCCGGCGCAGGATCGGTTTCCAAAGCGCCCGGCACCAGGCAGCACGATCATGGTCGGGCAAAGGGCCATGCGGGTTGCGGCCCGGCAAACCCGCTCTGCCCCAGACCCGCAAACCCCTCCCGCAAGGGCATCAGTTCGACAACAGCAGCGTCACCCGGCGGTTCACGCGGCCCTTCTTTTCGATCTTGCCGATTTCAACACTGCCGATCTCGGCGGTGCGGGCAACATGGGTGCCGCCGCAGGGCTGCAGATCGACCTGCGCCGCCCCCTCGCCGATGCGCACCAGCCGCACCCGGCCCTGCCCCATCGGCGGCTGCACCGACATTGTCTTGATCAGACCGGGATTGGCGCGCAGTTCGTCGTCGCTGATCCAGGTCTCTGTCACCGCCAGATCGCGCCCGATCATCAGGTTCAGCGCGGCATTCAGCGAGGCGATGTCCTTGGGCGGCTCGGGCATGTCGAAATCCAGCCGCCCGCGGTCGGTGCCGATCTGCCCGCCCGTCACCGGCAGCGGGATCACCACCGACAAAAGATGCAGCGCCGTGTGCATCCGCATCAGGCGATGGCGGCGTTCCCAGTCGATGCGCTGGGTGATCTCGGCCCCCACCGGGGGCAGGCGCGTCGCCTCGGCGGGCACCAGCGCGATCAGGCCGCCCTCGACCTTCACCGCCGTGGCGATGCTCAGCCGACCGCCCTCCCAGGCGATCTCGCCATTGTCGCCGGGCTGGCCACCGGCGCTGGCATAGAACACCGAACGATCCAGCAGAATACCGCCCTCGGGCGTGTGGCCCAGCACAAGCGCCTGCGCCTGCCGCAGATAGGCGTCATCGCGAAACAACAATTCGGTGGGCATCAGCGCGTCTCCTCTGCATCGCGCGGATCGCTGTCATCCGGCGGATCGGTCTGTTCCGAGGTCAGCTCGGGTGCCACAGCCTGCGGCCCGGCAGGCCCAGCACGGCCGCTGACCTTGGGCGCTGCGGGCATGGAAAGCACCTGCCGCAGGGCCTCGACATTGTGCAGATTGATGTCGCGCTGCGCATAGGGAATGACAATGCCTTCCTTGGCAAAACGTTCCACGATCTGGTGGTTGACCTCGGTGCGCACGGACAGCGAATAATTCACATCGCGCAGGATCATACGCATCTCAAAGGTCATCGCATCGGCGCTGAACCCCATGAAGGCAATGGTCGGCGGCGGGTTCAGCAAGGCCAGCGGCTGCGCCTCGGCAATCTCGCGCAGCACCTGCTCCACCCGGCGGCTGTCGGTGCCATAGGCCACATTGATCGGCACGATCAGACGGCCCGACATGTTGAACCGCGTCCAGTTCGTCACCCGCCCGGTGATCAGATCCGAGTTCGGCACAATCACATCAGAGCGGTCAAAGGTCTGAATCCGGGTCGAGCGCACCGAAATCGTCTGCACCACGCCCTGCACCCCGGCCACCTCGATCCAGTCGCCTTCGCTGATCGGGCGTTCGACCAGCAGGATGATGCCCGACACAAAGTTCGAAACGATGGTCTGCATACCAAAACCGATGCCCAGTGACAGCGCACTGGCCACCATGGCAAAACCGGAAAGGTCGATCCCGGCGGCGTTGATCGCAATCAGCGAGGACAGGAAGATGCCGATATACCCCACGCCGGAAATCACCGCCGTCTGGCCGCCATGATCCAGTTTGGTGCGCGGCAGGATCGAAACCCGCAGCACTTCTTTCATCAGCCGCGTGGCGCCATAGCCCACGGCGAACACCAGCAGAAAGAAGAACAGTGCCGATGGCGAAATCTGCGTGTCGCCGATGCTGACGCCGTTGCGGAAACTGCTCCACAGATCACCCAGATCGGATGACCGCGCCCCCCAGATCAGCGCCAGCACCGGCATGGAGGACAGGGCCAGCATAAAGGTCAGCAGAACCGGGAACAGCGCACTGTCGGCCTCGGCCTCGTTCTCGCGGGTGATCAGGGAATAGGCGCTGGTGATCAGCCGCTCCAGCACCGACAACAGCCCCGCCAACGCCAAGGTGAGCGTGCCGGAAAAAACCAGTTCCGCCGCCGCCGTCACATAGCCGATGGCGGCCAGAACCGGGCCCACGGCGCCCAGCGCCATCGCTGCCCGCCCGATCACGCCGATGATGCGGGTTGCGAACACCCGCGTTGCATCCGGCGCGGTTTCCGATTTGGTATAACGGACGATCAGCTGCCCCATACGGAACAGGAACACCCCGGTCAGCGCGATGATGGGAAAGGACACCACCGAAAACGCGGCCTCGCTGCCATCGAACTGATCCATCGAAATCTGCCGCAGCCGGTCCAGCGCCAGCAAGGCGCCCAGCATCGCCGACAGGAAACGCCCCTCGGCCCGGCTTTCGGGGGTCATCTTCATCGCGGCTTCGGCCCGGTCCCCTGCCGGGAAAACCCGCCAGCCCAGCCAGATCGCCGAAAAGAAGATCATCCCGATTGACGGCAACCCTTTGACGATCACCGTGCTGACCACGCCCAGCATCCCCGTCAGCAGCAAGGCCACCGCAAACAGCACAAGCCCAACCACCGGGATCACCAACTGGCCGACCGAGGTGACAAAGGCCAGAATCTCGCGTCCTCTGGCCGAAGACCGGTTTTGCAGCCGGTAGGTCAGGCGGTCGATAAACCGCCGCCCCCGCCACAGGATCAGTACGGCCAGCGCAAGCA
>CAMFLG010000188.1 GCA_945957495.1 uncultured Pseudorhodobacter sp.
CTTCATCTTTGCGCCCGTTCCGCCGCCTCAGGCCACCAGCAGATACAGATAGTTCGTTCCCGGCCGCCCGTGGTCGCTGCCCGAGGCTTCATTCCACAGCTCTGCCCGGTATTTCGCGGCGCGGGCGTGGCGGATCAGCTCTTTCTCGACCAGCGCCGCAGAATGCAGCGACGAGGTCGCATAGATCACCACCATCCGATCCCATTTGTCATCCTCGCGCCGCCGCTCTGCCAGATGTTCTTTCCAGCGCCGGGCGGGGTCATTGGTGCGTCCGATCTTCAGAAAATCATTGCGCTGCGCATAGGCCGCCAGCGCCTGCCGCAGGCCGGTCATCACATCACGGGTGTGGCCGGTACTATAAAGCCAGTCCGGCTCTGGTTTCGGCACCTCGATCGTGGTGCGGGAATCCAGCAGCAGATAGACGAAATGCTCTTCCCCCGTCGCAACAATATCCCCGCCCCGGACGTTCACCAGCCAATCCGCATCCGCTTTGCCCCGTGCCCGCGACCGCAACCAGTCGATGGCCAGAGCTTCGGCTTTGACGATTTCCGCAAAGGTGCTGGATTCGTGCAAAACGATCATGCGGTCCCACGGCTTTTCCCCCGCCTCGCGCCGCGCCCGCTGATGTTCACCATAGCGGCGTTCCGGTGAATTGGTGCGGCCCACCTTTATCGACCCGGCCCGCACGCTATACTGCCCCAAGGCCCGGTTGATCGACGCGCGCACCGCCGCGAAATCCCCGGTCGTGTAATTCCATTCAAGCGACATGATAAATTTCCGGAATAGAAAGGTTCGACTTCAAAACACCCTTGGATTGTATCATAGCACAAGGCACCTGGCCCAAATAATTTGCGCCCCCGCACCTGAGCAGTTCAAGACACGCGCCCAGCCGCGTGACCCGAAATGCGGGTGACACCGATGGCTTATTGCGAAATCATGCCACGGCATTGCCCAGCTAAGGAGACTGCCATGCCACTGATCGAACGCGCGATCCGCCTGACGCTGGAAAACGTGCCAACAGTGATGTTTGCCGCCGCGATGGTAATGGCAACCTTCTTTTCCGCCATACCCGGCACGGCAGAGCGCTATCTGGCCTGGCTCTTGCTGCTGACCGTCGGGGTGCAGGGGCTTTGGGCTGGGGCAACGCATGTGTTTTTTCCCGAAACCGGGGCGCGCTACATCAGCTGGCAGACAAGCCCGTTTCAAACCGAGGTCGGCTTTGCCGATCTGGCCATCGGAGTTACCGCGATCTTGTCGTTCTGGCAGGGGACAGAGTTCAAGGCCGCCGTCGTCGCCTATATCACGCTGTTCTATCTTGGCGTCGGCTGGGTGCATATTCGGGACAAGATCGCCACCGGCAATCAGCAAAAGGGCAATTTCGGCGGGTTGCTGGTGATGACCCTTATAAAGGCCGTGGCCTTTCCGCTGCTGTTGTGGCTGTCGTAGGGCGGTTGCGCCCTGCGGGTTGCGCTGGGTTCAACCGGCCCGCGCCAGCTGTCCGAAATCCCGGTCTGGGATTGGCAGCAATTCAACCGCCAATGCCCTGCTTTCCCTTGGCCACAGCAGCGCCTAAGGTTCTCCCAAACTCTGGAGGATGCCATGGACCAACCGATCCTGCTACGCCACGACACCGGCGCGATTGCCACGCTGACCCTGAACGCACCAGACAGTTTCAACGCGCTGTCCGATGCGATGCTGGCGGCGCTGGCGGCGCAGATCGAGAGTCTGGCGGCGGATCGCGCGATCAAGGTGGTGGTGTTGAAGGCCATGGGCCGGGCGTTTTGCGCCGGGCATGATCTGAAGGAAATGCAGGCCGGTCGTGCCGCGCCGGATGCGGGGGCGGCCTATTTCCAATCGCTGTTCGCCCGCTGCGGCGCGGTGATGATGGGGCTGCAAACCCTGCCGCAGCCGGTGATTGCGCAGGTGCACGCCATTGCCACCGCCGCCGGGTGCCAGTTGGTCGCCTCTTGCGATCTGGTCGTGGCGGCCAGCGGCGTGCGCTTTGGCGTCAACGGGGTGAACATCGGCCTGTTCTGTTCAACCCCGATGGTGGCGCTGTCACGCAAGGTGCCGCCCGCCGTGGCGTTCGAGATGCTGACGACCGGCGAATTCATTCTGGCAGAGCGCGCGCGCGAGGTCGGGCTGGTCAACCGCGTCGTACCGCCCGAGGCGTTGGAGGCCGAAACCCGTGCGCTTGCCGAAACCATTGCGGGCAAACTGGGGGCGGCGGTGCGCATCGGCAAACGGGCGTTTTACGAACAGTTGGAACTGGATACCGCCGCCGCCTACGCCCATGCCGGGGCGGTCATGGTTGAAAACATGCTTTTCCGGGATACTGATGAGGGCATCAGCGCCTTTTTGCAGAAACGCAAACCAGATTGGGCCTAGCCGCGGGTACGGTTTTGGGGGCTAGCTTTGCCGGTCAAGGATTAACAAAGTCTGAACCGCCCCTTTTAAGACATTTAAAAGAATTACTTACTAAATGTCGCACGCGTGCGACGCCGCTATTTGCGCCCCAACAGCAGGCCCGCGATGCCCAGCGCGCCCAGGGCCAGGGCCAGACAGAAGCCGTAAATCATCCCCGGCCCGCCCCAGTGCAGCAGCCCCGCCCCGATCGAAGGCGCGCCCGCCGAGGCCAGGATCGGCGCCACCGCGACCGCGCCCGAAATCGCGCCAAAACCGCGCCGCCCCAGAATGTCGGCGATCAGCAGGGGCCGCAGGATCGAGGTCAGCCCCGCCCCCGCCCCCTGCAGCGCCGCAAACAGAAAGATCAGAACCGGCGCCACCCCCGCTGCGATCAGCGCAGCGCCTGCCAGACAAACTCCGGTCAGCGATAGCATCAAAGCCCGCCCGTTGCCGATGCGGGCGTGATTGAACAGCAGCAGCAACCGCCCGAACACCTGACTTGGCCCGATGCTGGCGGCGGCGATGGTGGCCAGTGCGACCGAGGCGCCGCGATCTTCGAACAGCAGCAGCACATAGGTCAGCAGGATGCCGTGGTTCAGATAGACCATCGCGAACATCGCCGAGATCGCCCAGAACCCCGGCCGCCGCAGCGCTGCCCGCAAGGCCCCCGGCGCCTCGGGTGGCTGCGCCAGTCCCGCCCGCTGCAACCGCCGCAACTGCCGCACGGCTACCGCATTCAACGGCGCGGCCAGCAGGACCAGCCCGGCAAAGGCGAACAGCGCCGCCTGCCCGCCCAGCGCCGCACCGAAGGCATTGCCCAGCGGGAAGGCCAGCGTGCCAGCAAAGCCCGCCACCAGCGTGACCTTGGTGATCGCGCCGCGCGCATCCTCGCCCAGACGGCGGGTCAGGAAGGCGAAACAGGATTCGTACAGGCAACAGGCCTGCGCCGCGCCGATCACCGCCCAGATCAGCAGCCATTCCAAAGGGGAACGCGCCAGCCCCAAGGCCGCCACGCCTAACGCGGCCAGAATAGGGGCATAGGTCAGCATCTCGCCGCCCAGACCGCGATCCACCAGCCGCCCGGTGAACGGGGTCAGCGCCGCCATCACCAGAAACCCCAGCGTCGGCCCCCAGGCGAGCTGCGCCACGGTCCAGCCGGTTGCGGCCTGCAAGTCCGGCAGCAGCGCCGGAAAGGCATAATAAACCCCGGCATAGGTCAGCGTCTGGCCGATGGCCAGCAGGAAGACGGCGGTGCCCGCGCTGGCTTTCACAGGCTGGCTTTCACAGGGCGTAAAGATCGCGGAACTTGGCTTCCAGATAATCCAGCAGCGGGCCTTCGCTGGGCTCGAACCCGCAGGCATGGGCGATGGTGTCGCGCGGGGTGCGCAAACCGCCGTGGCGTTGCAGGTTTTCGCGCAGCCATCCGGTCGCGCCCGAGGTATCACCCCGTGCAAGCGCTGTATCCAGATCCGGCATCGCCGCCCGCATCGCCTTGTTCAGGCAACCCGCGTAGACGTTGCCCAGCGAATAGGTCGGGAAATAGCCGAACAGCCCCACCGACCAATGCACATCCTGCAACACGCCATGGCTGGGCTTATCCACCGCCACGCCGAAATCGGCAAGGAAGCGGTCATTCCATGCCGCCTCCAGATCCGCGACGGCCAGATCACCCCGGATCAGCGCGCGTTCCAGATCAAAGCGCATCATGATGTGCAAGTTATAATGGACCTCATCCGCCTCGGTACGGATAAAGCCGGGGCGCACGCGGTTCACGGCGGCATAAAAGGCGCGCGGGCCGTCCACGTTCAGCGGGCCAAAGCGTTCCACCATTTGGCCGTAAATCCAGCCGGTGAAGGCCGCCGACCGCCCGATCTGGTTTTCGTAAATCCGGCTTTGGCTTTCATGCACGCCCATCGAGACGCCATGGCCCAAGGGCGACATGCCATAATCGGGGTCGATGTTCAGCTCATAGCTGGAATGGCCAACCTCGTGGATGGTGGAATAGAGGCAGTTGAACGGATCGCTTTCCACAACGCGGGTGGTGATGCGGCTGTCATCACCGCCGCCGGAACTGAACGGATGCACCGCAAGGTCAATCCTTCCGCGCGACCAGTCATAGCCAAAGGCGGTGGCGGTATCGCGCGCCAGCCGCAGTTGCGCGTCCTGGGCAAAGTGGCCTTCCAACCCGGCGGGTGTGGGTGCGCCCAGCACGGCCTCGCGCAGCGCGACCAGCCGCGGACGCATCCGGTCGAACATCGCGCCAAGGCTTTCCGCCGTGGCCTCTGGTTCGTAATCGTCGATCAGCGCATCATAAAGATCGCCGCCTTCGGCAAGGCAGGCCGCCTCTTGCCGCCGCAGGTCGATCACCTGAGACAGCGTCGGCAGGAAATCCGCAACCTTGTCGGCGGCGCGTGCTGCCGCCCAAATGCCCTGCGCCACAGACGTGACCCGCGCCAGTTCCTGTGCCAGATCGCCCGGCACCTTGACGAAGCGGCGGTAAGACCGGTCGATGTGGTAAAGCTGTGATGCCGCGACATCATCGTTAGCCTCGGCATCGGCCAGCCATTGCGCAATTTGCGGGTTGGTGCGGCGGGCGTGCAGAACACCCTCCATCGCGGCCATTTCTTCGCCACGCTGTTCGGCTCCGCCACGCGGCATCATGGTTTCCTGATCCCAGCCCAGCCGTTCGGCCACCTTGGCCAAAGCCTCGGTCTGGCGCTGATAGGCCATCAGTTCTGCATAGGCGGTGTTATTTTTCATGCCGTTCCCTTTCGGATTGATCCTGCCACCGGATAGGCCGACAGATGCCGCGCCCGGATGATCAGAACCCACAAGAAGATTGCACCGATCTGGTGCGTGATCGCCACATGCGGCGAAGCGGCCGTCAGGGCGGTGAAAATACCGAGGGTCATCTGGGCCACCAGCATCAGCATCACCAGATTGAAGGCGGCTTGGGTGGCCTGATAGGCCGATTTGCGCCCGCGCAGCCAGACGACCACACCGAAGGCGAACAGAAGATAGCCGGACATGCGGTGAATGAACTGCACGAGGCCGGGGTTTTCAAAGAACGCGGCCCAGGCCGGGCGGCCCGGCACATAGAAAGCGTCGGCGGGGAAGAACTGGCCGTTCATCAGGGGCCAAGTCGGAAAGCCACGCCCGGCGTCGATGCCTGCGACAAGCGCGCCCAGCAGAACCTGCAGGAAGGCGAAATGCATCAGCCCGGTGGACAGGCCCACCAGCTTGCGTTCGCCAGAGCGGCGGGCGACGAGCAGGTCGGTCTCGCTGCGCCCCAGAAGGAAGACGTACCACGCGATCAGGCCAAGGATGATGAAGGCGATGCCAAGGTGGGTGGCAAGGCGGTAGGAGGCGACTGACACCATCTCGCCCGTCAGGCCAGAGGATACCATCCACCAGCCGATGGCGCCCTGAAGGCCGCCCAGCGCGCCGAGGGTCAGAAGGCGGCCGGTCCAGCCGGTGGGGATTTGCCGGGCGATCAGGAAGCCCGCGAACCCGACGGCCCAGACAAGGCCGATCACGCGGCCAAGCTGGCGGTGACCCCATTCCCACCAGAAGATGCTTTTGAACTCTTCCACCGTCATCTGGCTGTTCATCAGCTTGTACTGCGGGCTGGCCTGATATTTGCTGAACTCGGTCGCCCAGTCGGCATCGGACATCGGCGGCAGCGCGCCGGTGACGGGTTTCCATTCGGTGATCGAGAGGCCTGAGTCGGTCAGCCGGGTCAGCCCGCCCACCACGATCATCGCGGCCACGAGCAGGAAGATCAGAGCGAGCCACAGGCGGATGCCGCGACGCGCGCCTTTGCCGCCGGCGTCGATCAGGCCGCCCTGCGGTTTGGCGGGTGGGGTGGCGGTGCCGACCTCTTCAAAAATGCTGCGCTTTGCGACCATGGGCTGCCCCCTTTTGCTTGCCCGGACACTAGGCCCGGTCTTTGCCCGCTTCAAGGTGCGGCGTGTCCCGGGTTGGGACTGTTTTCGGGGTAAGCGAAGTCAATGGGTTAGCGCAGGGATTCAGGTTTTCTTAACGATTGGGGCCGTGAGCCGCCAAATCCTTCGAAGGATTTGGACCGGATTTTTCGAAAAATCCGGGGCCTAGACGCCCAGCGCGCGGCGCATCAGGTTCAGGCCGGTGACGACCAGCAGCACCTGCGT
>CAMFLG010000189.1 GCA_945957495.1 uncultured Pseudorhodobacter sp.
GGGTAAGGCCCTGTGGGATTGGTGGTTTTGCCATCCCCGCTGTCTGCCACCCCGCACCGCGCCCCGCAAGCCCCCGGCGTTCACCCTTGCAATCTGCCCGAATTGAAGGCTCTGTGTGCCCCGGAAACCCGCAAAATGGTGCAACATGCAAAACCCGGTCCCTTTCTTTACCCATTCCCTCATCGCGCTGTCGAAAATCCTCGACAAGGCCGATGCCCATGCCGCCGCCAAGAACATCAAGCCCGAAGTGCTGCCGCAACTGCGCCTGATTGCCGACATGCTGCCGATGTGGCGGCAAGTCACCATCGCTTGCGATCACGCCAAGGGTGCCTCTGCCCGGTTGGCGGGGATCGAGGTGCCCGGCTTTGCCGACACCGAAACCACGATTGCCGAGCTGAAAGAGCGCATCGCCAAGACCATCGCCTTTATCAACACCATCCCGGCGGATGCCTTTGAAAATGCCGAAGAGCGCACGATCAACGTCAAGGCCGGCCCGCGCGAGCTAAGCTTTCCGGCGGCGCAGTATTACCACGGCTACGCGGTGCCGAACTTCTTCTTCCACATGAGCACCTGCTACAACATTCTGCGCGCAAACGGGGTCGAGATCGGCAAGACCGATTTTCTGGGGGCCTGAATGTCAACGGCGCTGTTGGTGATCGACACCCAGATGGCCTTTGTCGCCCGCCGCGATGCGGGCCATCCATGGGCCAACCCGGATGCCGATGCCCGGATTGCGGCACTGTTGACCGCGTTCCGCGCCAAGGATCTGCCCGTGCTGCATGTTTTGCACCACGGGCAAGACCCGCGCGACGATTTCCACGCAGACAGCCCCGGCGCGCAGGTGCAGCCCGCCGCAGCGCCCCTGCCGGGGGAGCCTGTGTTCATCAAGCACGGTTCGTCGGCCTTCGTGGGCACCGGGCTTGCCGATCATCTGACCGCGCAGGGTATCACTGGCCTTGTCATCGCGGGCGGGGCGGCGAATTACTGCGTTGAAAGCAGCACGCGCATGGCGTCGGATCTGGGCTATACCACCACCGTTGTGGGCGATGCGCTGATCAACTTTGGTCAGACCCTGCGCGATGGCAGACGGGTTCCCGCAGGCGATGTTCTGGCGCTGACGCTGGCCAATCTGGACGGCGAATTCGCCCATGTGGCCGTCACGAATGAGATTTTGACCCAGATCGCCACCTAGTGCGAGCGCACCCCATCCGCCGCGGCCGCACGTCCGGCCATGGCGGCAACCACCAGCAACAGCACCGCAAGGGCTGCATAGGTGGCGCGAAACCCGACATGATCGGCCACAAAGCCGATGGTCGAAGGGGCCACCAGAATCCCCGCATAGCCCACCATGGTGACGGTAGACATCGCCGTGCCCGATGCGATGCCCGGATAATTGCCCGCAGCTGAAAACAGGATCGGGATCATGTTGGCCACGCCGATGCCGCAGGCGGCAAAGCTGACGATGGCGATCACGTCATTGGGGGCCAGGGCCGCCGCCAGCATCGCCACCGCAGAAATAAGCCCCGATACCCGCAGCGTTTTCACCGCCCCGAACCGGTTGCGAATGCTGTCACCGGCAAAGCGCATCACCGCCATGGTTCCGGCAAACCCGGCAAAGGCCAGACCCGATCGGAACAGATCAGCCCCCAATTCGTTGTTCAGATAGATCGCCGCCCAGTCCAGAATCGCCCCTTCGGGCACCATGCAGAACAGCGCCAGAAAGCCTAGCGTCCACAACCCCAGATCGCGCGGGATCAGCACATGCGGCTTTGGTGCGGCCTGCGTCGGCGGATGCGGGGCGTCGGGAACGATATGGGGGGCTGCCACCGCGATCAGACCCGCCGCGATCACCGAAACCGCCAAGGCCTGCGTCCCGGACCCGAAATGTACGATGGCGAAAGACCCGGCTACCCCGCCGATAAAGCCGCCCAGGCTCCAGAATCCATGGCTGGAGGACATGATGGCGCGGCCCAACTGGCGTTCAACCTCGACCGCGTTGGCGTTCATCGCCACGTCCATGCTGCCCGCGAACCCGCCCAACAGCGCCATCGCCGGGGCCAACAGCCACAGGTTCGGCGCGAACACCACCATCGGCAGCACCGGCACCACCGCGCAGGCAAAGCTCAACATCACCCGGCGCGAACCGTAGATCGAAATCAGCCGTCCCGAGAAAAACATCGCCCCCACCGCGCCGATGCCCAGACCAAGGATCAACAGGCCCAGCGTGGTTTCCGAAATCTGGTGTTTGGGCAGCAGCAGCGGGATTTGTGGCGCCCATGACCCCCAAACGAATCCATTGGTGGCAAACATCGTCGCCACCGCCCAGCGGCCGCGCCGCGCCGTCTCAACATTCTGCATCTTGGTCCTGCCCCGTTAGCGCCAACAGCTTTAGGGGCTTCGCGTCGCGGACGAAAGCCCCCCGGTCTGCACCTTTTGTTGCAATTATTGCAGGGCGGGGGCGGCAAAGTGCCATTCGGTGATCTGCGCCCGGCTCTGCCCGGCAGCCAAGGCGATGACGGGAAATCCGGGCTTGTTCGGCGCATCCGGCCAACCCTGCGCCTCAACTGCCAGACCCTTGTAGCCATCATGGCGGCAATCATACAGTTGCAGTCCGGCTTCGGTCGTGGTGACGGCCATTTCCACACCGCTTTGCCCGCGCAGAACCATCATATCCCGCAGATCGGTTGCGGCGTGGCTTAAAAAAAAGCAATTATCCAGGTCAGGTTTTCCTGGCAAAACTGCCTCTTCTTTGTGGAAATCAAACAAATCTGCCACTTCGCGGATTTCACCTGTCGGGATGAATTCTGCGGTCGCGGACAGGTCGTGATCCGCCGCCAGTTGCAGCCGATGACCCGAAAAATCGGCTGTCCCGTCCAGATTCGAATGGCTGTGGTTGGTGGCGTTCCAATGGGTTGCTACATCGCTGCGCGCCGTGATCGTCAGGCGCAGCCGGGCAGGGGGCCCCAGACCGAAGTATGCCTCAACCCGGCGGTTGCCGGGAAATCCACCTTCGCCCTCCGGCAGGTCCAGCGCAAGGATGCAGGCACTGTCGTTCACCTGTACGACTTGCCAGATCTTGGTCTGCGTGCCCGCCGATCCCGAATACAGCACATGCGCGCCGTTGAAATTCACGTCGAATTTCAACATCTTGTCATCCAAGGGTGCTGCGGCGTTGCTGATCCGGTTCACCACGGGTGCGATGATCGACCCGTGATAGCAGAGCGCGCCTTCATAATCGGCCAAATCCTGTGATCCCAGCGTAAGGTTGTATGGCACCCCGTCCATCCGCACCGATTGCAGCACTGCGCCCCAGATCACCAGCGGCATCCTGCCCCCGTTGCGTACCGGCGATCACGGGGCAAGGCAGCGCACAGGTCAAGTCAGCCGTTCAGGCAGGCGATCAGCTTGGTCGCGATCCCCCGCATCAGCGCGTCATAGGCATCTGGCCCGAAGTCCAGCGACGAGCCCACCGGGTCCAGCGCCGCGCCCAGCTTGACGGTGGTTCCGTCCATCACTTGCGTCAACAAGGCCGGATCATGTTGAATTTCAGGGAAAGCACAAACGAAATCGCCCGCGCGCAGCTGGCTTTGCAACTCTTGCAGCTTTGCCGCACCGGGGGCCGAGGCATCGCCCAAGGCCAGGAACCCGGCATTTTTCAGCCCGAAATGCGCAGTGAAATAGCCATAGGCGGCGTGAAAGGTGACAAAGCCCTTGTCGGCAACCGGCGCCAATGCGGCGGTCAGTTCGGCGTCCAGCGCCGCGATCCGCGCCTTGGCGGCGGCGGCATTGGCGGCGTAGGTAGCGGCATGTTCGGGATCAAGCTGCGACAGTTGATCGGCGATCAGCCCGGCCCAGACGATGGCGTTCTGCGGCTCCATCCAGGCATGCGGATCGGTGCCGTCATGGGCATGGCCTGCCGCCGCCCCCTCTTCCGCGGCCTCCGCTGCGGCGGCAGCGGGGTCATAGGGCCGGGTCTGCGTGCCCGCCGCATCCAGCAAGGCCAGCGAGGTGCCGCTGTTCGCAGCCATCGCCCGATCCAGCCAGGGCGTCAGTTCCGGCCCGATCCAGACCACCAGATTGGCGTCGGCCACGGCGCGCATCTGGCTGGGCCGCAGTTGGAAATCATGCTCGTCCGCGCCCTTTTCCAACAGCAGCACCGGGCTGCCCAGATCGCCCATCACCTGCGCCACAAGCGCCTGCACCGGCGGAATATCGGTGACGACCTGCGGCACCTCGGCCATGGCCGTAACGGGCAGGGTGGTCAGGGCAAGCGATATGATATAACGCATTGGGAAGGCCTTTCGGTTTTGGTTGAGAGGCGTTATCATTGTTATAGTATAACATGTCAAGAGGTGCCACATGGCTCATCTGCACACGGATCCTTGCCCGGGCTGCGCCGACCCGGATCTGGCCTTTGCCGCGCATGACCATGCCCATTGCACCAGCGATGCCTTGGCGCGTGCCGATGCTCTGATCGCCGCAAAGGGGTTGCGTCTGACCCCGGTGCGCCGCCGCACGCTAGAGATTTTGCTGGAGGATCATCGCGCCTTGGGCGCCTATGACGTGTTGACCCGGCTTGCCGCCGAAGGCTATGGCAACCAGCCACCCGTGGCCTATCGCGCGCTGGATTTCCTTGAGGAGCAAGGTCTTGCCCATCGCATCCGCCGCCTGAACGCCTTCACCGCCTGCATGCACCCGGGCGAGGCGCATGCCCCTGCCTTTCTGATCTGCCGCGGCTGCGATACGGTGGCAGAAGCGCCCGCCGCCCCCGTTTTGGCGGCACTAGAGGCAGCGGCGGCCAATTCCGGTTTTACCATCGAACGCAGCAATATAGAGGCGTTGGGCCTTTGCCCCGCCTGTCAGGATGCCGCCGTATGAGCCTGATTTCCGCACAAAACCTTTCGGTCCGCTTTGGCGGTGACGCGGTGCTGTCCCACATCAGCCTGTCGATCGAGCCGGGCGAGATTGTCACCATCCTTGGCCCGAACGGGTCGGGCAAATCCACGCTCTTGCGCGCCCTGCTGGGTATTCTGCCACCCGCAGAAGGGGCGGTCCGCCGGGCGCCGGGGCTGCGGCTGGGCTATGTGCCGCAGAAATTGGCGATTGACCGTACCATGCCGATGACGGTGCGGCGGTTCCTATCGCTGCCAAATCGCGTCTCGGATGCCGAGGCGCGGGCTGCCCTCTCGCGCGTCAACCTGCCGGATCTGGAGTCGCGGCAGATGGCGGCGCTGTCAGGCGGGCAGTTTCAACGCGTGCTTCTGGCACGCGCGCTGCTGTCCAAGCCGCAACTGCTGATCCTGGACGAGCCGACGCAGGGGCTGGATCAACCCGGCGAGGCGGCGTTTTACCGGCTGATCGAAGAGGTGCGGCGCGAAACCGGGGCGGCGGTGCTGATGGTCAGCCACGATTTGCATGTGGTGATGGCGGCATCGGATCGGGTGATTTGCCTGAACGGCCATATCTGCTGCGAAGGCACGCCGCGCGTGGTGTCGAACGCGCCGGAATACCGCGCCTTGTTCGGGCTGGGCACCCAAGGCGCGCTGGCGCTGTATCAGCATGATCACGACCACAGCCATGATCACGATCTGGGCCATGGCCACGATCACGCCCACCCCCACCACATTGCGCATGCGCATGCGCATGACCACGGGCACGACCATGCTTGATGATTTCCTTGTGCGGGCCGCATTGGCGGGTCTGGGCCTTGCGCTGGCGACCGGGCCTTTGGGCAGTTTCGTGATCTGGCGGCGCATGGCCTATTTCGGCGATGCCACCTCGCATGCGGCCATTCTGGGCGTGGCACTGGCGCTGGCGCTGCATCTGCCGGTTGCGGCGGGCACGCTGATTGTGGCGCTGGCGATGGCGGCAACCGTGTCAACGCTGGCTGCCAAAGGCTGGGCGATGGATACCACGTTGGGGGTTCTGGCGCATGCGGCGCTGGCCTTTGGTCTGGTGGCAATCTCTTATGTGCCGGGGGTGCGCGCAGACCTTTCCACCTACCTGTTCGGCGATATTCTGGCTGTCACCAAATCCGATCTGGCCTTCATCTGGGGCGGCGCGGTGTTGGTGATTGGGCTGTTGGCGTGGCGCTGGCAGGCGCTGCTGACCGCGACCTTGAACGAGGATCTGGCCTATGCCTCTGGCCTTGACCCGGATCGCGAACGGCTTGTGCTGACCATCGCCCTTGCGCTGGTGGTGGCGGTTGCGCTGAAACTGGTCGGCGCGCTTTTGATCGCGGCCATGCTGATCATCCCTGCCGCCGCCGCGCGCGGCCTTGCCCGCACGCCCGAATCCATGGCGGCGCTGGCGATCCTGTTCGGCGCGGGCGCCAGCCTTGCGGGCCTGCAACTGTCGCTGTGGCAAGACACCCCCGCCGGGCCCTCTATCGTGTCCGCCGCCGCGGTGATCTTTGCGCTGGCGGCGATATTTGGCAAAATGCGCAAGAACTAGAGCCTGTCTGGTTTTCATAGAAACATGCGGATCGAAATTCGCGGTC
>CAMFLG010000190.1 GCA_945957495.1 uncultured Pseudorhodobacter sp.
CGAATGAAAAAGGCGGCCCTGCAAAGGCCGCCTTTCTTCTTCTGCCCGATTTGGAAAAATCAGTTGAACCAGTCCCCGACGCGGTTTGCCCCGCCGGAGATGTCCTGCCCGATTCCGTCAACGGTGTTGCAGGCGCCAAGCGCCAGTAACAGGGCCAGCATCATCAGTTTGCGCATGGATTACTCCTGATACCACCAGACTTCTGGTTGGAAGCCCAACCAGTCCCCATAAATCGGCAGTTTTTCAGGGAAATGCAACTGCTTGGTATGCGCAAGGTGCGATGTGTTGGAATACCAGATCGGAATGACATAGCGCCCGGTGGTCAGAATCCGGTCCAGCGCCTGCACCGCCGCCACGAAATCGGCGCGGTCGGTCGAGGACAGCATGGTCTGAATCATCGCCTCTGCCGCCGGGGAATTCATCCCCATCCAGTTGCGCGTGCCCGGCTCGGTTACACCCGCCGCGCCCCAATACAACATCTGCTCGTTGCCGGGCGACAGCGACAGGGACCGGATATAATGTGTCATGTCGAAATCGTAATTGGTGGTGCGTTCCTTGTATTGCGCGGAATCCACCGTGGTCAGCTTCGCCTCGATCCCCAGCCGTTTCAGCGCCTCGATATAGATGCTGGCGGCAGCGATCATGTCATCCTCGCCGTTCACCAGAAGGATTTCAAAGGCAAAGGGCTCGCCCGCCGCGTTCTTCAACACCCCGTCCTGCACCGTCCAACCCGCCTCTTCCAACAGCGCGGTTGCGGCGCGCAGATTGGCGCGGTTGGCCTCGGAGCCGTCCGAAACCGGCAGCGCATAACCTTCAATCGCGCCGGGCAGCAGTTGATCCTTGAACGGCGTCAACAGTTCCAGAACCTTGCCCTCTGCCGGTGTGCCCGCAGGTGCCCCAAGGTCAGAGTTTGAATAATAGGACTGAATGCGCGGCACAGCGCCCGCGTTCAGCGTCTGGTTCACCAGTTCAAAGTTGAACGCGTCGATCAGCGCCTGACGCACCCGCCAATCGGCAAAGATCGGCTTACGCGTGTTGAACACAAAACCATCAATCCCCGACGGGCGCTGATGCGGAATGTCCGATTTCACGATCTCGCCCGACTGCACCGCCGGGAAATCATAATTCGTCGCCCATTTCGCGGGATTGGCCTCGCGGTAGCTGGTGATCTCGCCCGCCTTGAACGCCTCGAACACCACGCCGCCGTCGCCGAAATACTCATAGCGCACCGTATCGAAATTGTGCTGCCCCTTGTAGAACGGCAGATCCTTCGCCCACCAATCCGGGTTCTTCTTGAAGGTGATGGATTTGCCCGCCTCAACCTTGTCCACCACATAGGGGCCAGAGCCGATCGGCGCCTCCATCGTCGAGGCGGTGAAATCCTTGCCCTCCCACTGCGCCTTTTCCAGAATGGGGCGCAGACCCAGGATCAGCGGCAATTCCCGGTCCTCTTGCGTGAAGGTGAACTTCACCGAACGCTCACCCGTCTTTTCCGCCGTTGCGATCTTTTTCCAGGCCCCGGCATAGCGCGGGCTGCCCTCGGTTCCCAGCTTTTCGAACGACCACAGCACATCCTCTACCGTCACCGGATTGCCGTCAGAGAATCGCGCCCCTTCACGCAAGGTAAATTCGACGTAACTGCGCGCTTCGTCCGTATCGACCGATTCGGCCAAAACCCCGTACAGCGAGAAGGGTTCGTCATAAGAACGGCCCAGAAGTGTCTCCACCGTAAGCAAAGATACGCCCGCCGGGGCAGAGCCTTTGACGATGAAAGGGTTCATCGAATCGAACCCTCCCGATTCGCCGAACACGATCTCTCCGCCCTTGGGGGCATCGGGGTTGGCATAGGGCAGGGACACAAAATCAGGTGGTAGCGCCAGCTCGCCATACATAGCTATGCCATGCTTGGGCTCTGCCATGGCCATTTGCGCCAATGCCGCAAGGGCTGCGACCGCGGTGGCGGCCCTCAGAGAGTGGAAAAAAACCTGTTTCATTCCGGCAACAATCCCCTGCTGCTTGTTTTTCTTGGGCCCAGACTACGGGGGCTTTCGTGGCTTTTCAAACTTTTAACTTGGAGACCGGCGCAGACAGGGCTATAAGATGCTTACTGCTCGATAGGTTTCTTGCCTGTATGAAACCTGCCTCAATAACTTAACGCCGGCTTCGTGCCGGCGTTTTTTTATGCCCAGTGTCCGGGTGGTGCCAGGGCCAAAGGCCGCAATCCTCAATACTGCTTGGCCGCAATCACGCCGCCGTGACGGGCGGGCAGGGCGGTGGCATCCGCCCCGTCAAAAGGTTAATCAATCCTTGCCTGCCGCCCGCAACCCATTGACCCCAAACGAATCGCCCATCGTCGCACGCGTGCGACGGTCGGAAGATGGGGGCGGGGCAGGGCGCCTATCGGTCCAGATGCGCGGCAAGCGCCTCTTTCGGCAGCGGATAGACCAGCCCGGCAGAGATGATCAGCTTCACCGCATCATCCGGCTTCATGTCCAGCATCACCACATCCCGCGCGGGCACATACAGCAGCATCCCCGAGGTCAGTGGCGTCAGCCCGACAAACACCGCAACCATCTCTTCACCGCCCGGCAGTTTGGCCGCAATCTCGCCCTTGGCCGAGGCCGCGATCAACCCTACCGCCCAAACCCCGGGGCGCGGGAATTCCACCAGACAGGTCCGGTCAAAGCTGCGCTCGGATTTAGCAAAGAACGTCTCGGCGACCTGCTTCAACCCGGAATAGACCGACCGCACCACCGGCATCCGATCCACCAGCATCTCGCCCTGCCGGATCACGGTGCGCCCGATCAACCCCCGCGCGGCCCAACCGGTGAACGTGGTGAATACCAGAAACACCAGCACGCCCACACCGCGCACGGGAAACCCCATGTCGGTGTTGAAATAGCGATGCAGCAGCGCATCCGGCTGATAAGACGCCGGGATCAGCGGCAGGATCCAGGCATCAATATAGCCGATCAACGCCCAGACGACATAGATCGTCAGCCCCACCGGCAGAACGACGACAAGCCCGGTCAGAAAAGACCCGCGCAAGGCGGTCAGAAGGGTTTTCCGGGGGTGCTGCAAAGGGTCCGACATGCCTACTCCAAGCCTGTCCGAAACCCTACCCAGCCTGCCGCCGCTTCACAATGCCCCAGCCTTGCGCAGCCGCACGATTTCCCGCGCAATCGCCGCCCCCAGACGCGCGTTGTTCAAAACCAGCGCGACATTGGCGTCCAGCGACCGCCCGTCGGTCAGTTCGAAAATCCGCTGCAACAGGAACGGCGTCACCGCCTTGGCCGCCACCCCCTGCGCCGCAGCCTCGGCCAGCGCCGCCTCGATCACCGGCATGATCTCTGCCCGCGCAATCTCTGCCTCGACCGGGATCGGATTGGCCACCAACTGCCCGCCGGGCAGGCCCAACTGGCCGCGCATCACCTGCGCCGCCGCAATCTCTGCTGCTGTCTCCATCCGCAACGGCGCCTTCATGCCTGAAGAGCGTGACCAGAACGCCGGAAAGTCATCCTGCCTATAGGCGATCACCGGCACCCCCCGGGTTTCCAGCACTTCCAGCGTTTTCGGCAGGTCCAGAATGGCCTTTGCCCCCGCCGCCACCACCGTCACGGCGGTTTCCCCCAGCTCGGCCAGATCGGCAGAAATATCGAAACTGGTTTCCGCCCCGCGATGCACACCGCCAATGCCGCCGGTCGCAAACACCTCGATCCCGGCCAGCTGCGCACAGATCATCGTCGCCGCTACGGTCGTGGCCCCGGTCTTGCCCATGGCCAGACAGGCGGCAAGATCGGCCCGGCTCAGCTTCATCACACCTTGCGCCTGACCCAGACCGTCCAGTGCCGCCTCGGTCAGGCCGATGTGAATCCGCCCCCCCATCACCGCAATCGTCGCAGGCACAGCCCCCGCCGCGCGCACCTCGGCCTCGACCGCCCGCGCGGTTTCAACGTTTTGCGGATAGGGCATGCCATGGGTGATAATGGTGGATTCCAGCGCCACGATGGCCGCCCCTGCGGCACGGGCGGCGGCGACTTCGGGTGAAAAGGTCAATAGCGGGTGGGTCATGATGCGTGTTCTCCTGAAACATAAATTGCCGCGGCCTGCAGGGCGGCGGCAAGGGCGGCGGCGCGATCTTCGCCGCGGCGTTCGGCCACGATATGCGCGGCCATGAAGGTATCGCCGGCGCCGGTGATCCGGCTGACCATCACGGGCGGCGGCGTGTCGGTAATGACGCCCGCCCCCTGACGCCCTTCGGCACAGGATTTGCCGCCGTTCGTCACCAGAACCCGCGCAGCCCCCCGATCCAGCAGGCCCTGCGCGCCCTCGGCTGCGCTGTCAAACTGCGATTTGCACAGCAGACCCGCCTCTTCCAGATTGACGTAAAGCGTGGCCTTGGGATGCGCCAGCAGCGGCAACAGCCGCTCTGCCTTGCCGGGGCTGGCCGGGGCCACGCGCAGATCGGCCTGCGCGAACAGGGGAGAGCGCGCGATATCGCTCAACAGCGCCACCGTCAGATTGCCGTCCAGCGCCACCATTCCGGGCCAGGGCGCCTCTGCCGATCCCAACCGCCCATCGGCCAGCGCGCGCAAAATCTTGTCGCCCGCAGCCTCTAGCGAATGCGCATCCGCAATGGCGGCGATCAGGCCATTGCCACCCTCTACCGCCATATAGCGGTCTGTCGGCAAATCCTCTGACCGGTAGATGAATTCGGTGATCAACCCCAGCCTGTGACAGGCCGCCACCAGCTCGCCGCCTTCCTCATCGCGCCCGATGGATGACAGCAGCGCCGGTTTCAACCCGAACCGCGCCAGCGTCATCGCGATATTCATCGCCACCCCGCCCGGCAGCCGCGTGATCCGCCCGGGCACATCCGACCCCAGCCGCATCGCAATCGGCGACCGGCCGATGATGTCCCACAGCACCGAACCGATGCACAAGATGTCAGCCGTCTGTGTCATGCCACCTTCCTGCCCATTGACCAACCCGGATCAAACCCCGATCCTGCCCCGCATCCGCCACCGAAAGATAACGCCATGTCCTATGCCGGATTGCCGCGCGAAACCATCCGCTTTCTGGCCGGGCTTTCGGCGGAAAACAACCGCGAATGGTTCGAATCCCACCGCGCCGATTACGAAACCGCCTGGCTGAACGCTGGTTTGGACCTGATTGCCGCCCTGTCTGGTCCGGTGTCCGCGCTTGGGCTGACGGCGGTGCCTAAACTGAACGCAAGCCTGCGCCGCATCTACCGCGACACCAGGTTTGCGCGCGACAAGCGCCCCTATGATCCGGCGCTGCACATGATCTTTTCCTGCGGCAACGCGTTTAACAAGGAACCGGGTGTGCATATCGTGCTGCGCCATGATGGCTTTGGCTATGGCGCGGGACTATATGGCCTGTCGCCCGAAGGGTTGGACCGCTATCGTCAGGCCGTCTGCAACCCGGATGCCCGCGCGCGGCTTTTGGCGGCATTGGACCGTGCGAAAGCCGTCGGATGCGCGCCCGATGTCGCCGATGTGAAGCGACTGCCGAAAACCTACCCGTCCGATCCCGCGTGGGAGCATCTTCTGCTGCGAAAATCGCTGATCGTGCGCACCCAGACCGACCAGCCTTTGCCCGACTGGCTGTTTGGCCCGGCGGCGGTGCAGGGCCTTGCCGATCTGGGAGCGGCGCTGGCCCCTTGGGTGCATTGGCTGCATCAAGAGGTGTAGGCGACATATCCCCGGATGCGCCGATTTTCCGCATCCACCCTTGCGCCCCCCGCCGTTCCCGTCTATAGGCGCCTCACTTCACAGGCAGGGCTTGGGCTTTGCGGGGAGAAATCCCGCATCGTCCGCCGGTTGGACCACCAGGTCTGAGACAGCTTTGCCGAGGATAGAAACCGGAAAGGAAAACGACATGGCTCTTCCTGAGTTCACCATGCGTCAGCTGCTGGAAGCTGGCGTTCACTACGGCCACCAGACCGCACGCTGGAACCCGAAGATGGGGCAATACATCTACGGCGAGCGTAACGGCATCCATATTCTTGACCTGACGCAAACTGTTCCGATGCTGGATCAGGCGCTGAAAGTCGTGCGCGACACCGTCGCCAAAGGCGGCCGTGTGCTGTTCGTCGGCACCAAGCGTCAGGCGCAAAAGCCGGTGGCCGAAGCTGCCGAGCGTTGCGCGCAATTCTACATGAACCACCGCTGGCTGGGCGGCACGCTGACCAACTGGAAAACCGTTTCCCAGTCGATCCAGCGCCTGAAAACCATTGACGAAGTTCTGGGCGCAGGCGGCGAAGGCCTGACCAAGAAAGAGCGTCTGGGCATGGAACGCGACCAGGCCAAACTGCAGGCCTCGCTGGGCGGCATCCGCGAAATGGGCGGCACCCCGGACCTGATCTTCGTTGTGGACGTGGGCAAAGAAGACCTCGCGATCCTTGAAGCTCAGAAACTGGGC
>CAMFLG010000191.1 GCA_945957495.1 uncultured Pseudorhodobacter sp.
GCGCATGAGCCGGCCCGGCGGGGGGCAAGCGCTTGTCAAGCGCACCGGCGTTGAACTAGTGCCCCTGCGCGGGCAGGTCCGCACCAAACTCCTCAGAGATCACCATGATGCCCTGATGCGGCCCATAGGTCTTGTAGGCCGAAAACAGATAGACATCGCAGCCAAGGCTGGGGAAATCCGGGAACCCGTGCGGCGCGTAAGACACGCCATCCACCACCACCCGCGCGCCTGCAGCCCGCGCCAGCGCCGAAATCGCGGCCACATCGTTGATCTCGGCCACCACGTTCGAACAATGCGGAAACGCCACCAACCGCACCTTGCCATCCGCCAACAGCGCCCGCAGCCGCTCTGGGTCCAGCGCGCCGGTCTGCGGATCAACCTGCCATTCGCGCACCTCGATGCCCTCATCAATCAGCCGCCGCCAGACGCCAGAGTTCGCCTCATGATCCTGATTTGTCACCACAATCGCTGCGTTCTGCCCGCGCAGCCACAGCCGCACCGCCTGCGCCAGAACATAGGTGTTCGCCGAGGTTGACGGCCCGAACGACACCTGCGGCCCCGTCACCCCCATCATCGCTGCCAATCGAGCCCGCGCCTCGTCCATCTCGGCCCCGCCTGCCTGTGCCCCCGGATAGGGGCCATAGGGCTGCACCTTGCGATCGGTGTAAAACCGGTGCAACCGGTTCACCACCGCCGCACAAGGGTAAGACCCCCCGGCATTTTCAAAAAACGCATGGCTTGACAGCACCGGGCTGGAAAACGCCGGAAACTGGCTGCGCACAAAGGTCATGTCTAGTTGGGTCATCGCTTGCTCTTTCGCGTTCGCATGTCACATCAGGGCACCCGGCACGGCCAAAACCACCGTCCTTCCGAATACCGGTCATGGCAGGTCTTCCAGCCAGCCAACCCAAGGCGCAACGCCCCGGATGGCAGACCCCAAGCCGCGCCCCGGTCGGGCGCGCCGTGCTGTCGAATCGCAATCTATCCCTCGCGTTTTGGCGCGTAAAGCCGCAGCGTCATCCCGCCGCCTGCCCGGTTTTTCCGCAACCTGCCAGAGAAATTCCGCCGACGCCGGGTAATTTGATCAAAATACCAACCACCGCCGCGAATTCCTGCTTGCCAAGCAGGCAACCGCTGTGGAACCTGTCGCCAGTTGCAGAGTCGCCGCTGGTCCCCCAGCCCGACTTGCGCATATGCTGGTCGCTGCACGCAAGATGGCGGCCTTGATGCCAACAGCAGAGGAGCACTCATGACCCGTTTCGCCAAATTCTTCGCCAGCACCGCCATCGCGCTGGCCTTTTCCACCGCCGCTCATGCCGCCGACCCCGATTTGGTCGTGTTTGACTGGGCCGGTTTCGAAAATCAGGCGCTGATCGAGGATTATGTCGCCAAATACGGCCAGATGCCGACCTACGCCTTCTTCGGCGATGACGACGAGGCGTTCCAGAAAGTGTCCAACGGTTTCAAGGCCGATGTCGCCCACCCCTGCGCGCAGATGGTGCAGAAATACCGTGACGCCGGCCTGATCGAGCCCTGGGATATCTCGAAAATCCCGCTCTATGGCGAAATCGGCGAACGCTACAAGACCTCGAAAATCTTCGCGGATGATCAGGGTGTCTGGTACATCCCCACCGACGGCGCATATACCGCCATCGCCTACAACACCGAACAAGTGACGCCCGAACAGGTCGCCTCGTTGCAGGTCTTTGTCGATCCCGCCTTCGCAGGCCGCATCTCGCTGCCCGACAACACCGATGACACCTGGTCGCTGGCCCTGCTGGCCACCGGCGTTTCGGATTGGACCAACATCACCGAAGAGCAGTTCCAGGCCGCTGCCGCATGGCTGCGTCAGGCGCACCAGAACGTGCGCACCTATTGGGCTGACCCGTCGGAACTGGCGCAGCTGATGAAAACCGGCGAAGTCGTGATCGCCTGGACCTGGAACGACGGCGTGGCCACCCTGCGCCGCGAAGGCGTGCCGGTGGCGTTCCAGCGCACCCCGAAAGAGGGCGTGGCGAACTGGTTCTGCGGCTATGTCAACTTCAAGGACGCACCCGGTTCCGAAGAGAAAGCCTATGATTTCATCAACGCCTGGCTGGCGCATGGCTCGGCCAAGGGCCTGCTGGAAAACTTCGGCTATGTCCATTCGAACGATGTCGCCATGTCAGAGATTTCGATTGATCAGCTGAAGGCGGGCGACGTGGATCCGGTCAACGGCATCCTTTTGTCGCAAACCCCGATCGACCCCGCCATGCGCGACCGCATGACGCAAGAGTTCGAAACCATCAAAGCCGGTTTCTGATAGCGTCAGATGCAACACACCGCCCTGGGGAAACCTCGGGCGGTTTTGCTTTGGCCCAATCCGCACCGAGGGCCACGCCCGACCTCGGGAAGGCGCGCCGACCCTTGTTTTGGGGGCATTATGCCTCCATGCCCGGCCCGCGCAGGTTTGCGCGGGCGCTCGAACCTGAAAACGGTCCACTGGACCGCTTTCACCCCGCCAAGGGCGGGGTCGGTTCTCGCCCCACCGAATTTCTGCTGGCAACCGCTCAAATCGCGCCCTCCGGGTGGGGTGAAGCGGGGCCACAGCACCTGTGGCGCGGCGTAAGCCCCCTTCACGGGCGCGGCCCGGCGGACTTCGCCCTTGATTCCGGGCAAAGGGAAGATTGGGATGAATGCGCACCCCAATTTCCCAATCCCCTCCCACCCCAAAACGCGCTATGTCTCACCAACACTCCCCATCCAACAATGGCCCCGCATGTCCGACTGGTTCACCACCACCTCCGTTGCCCCCGGCATCACCCTCACCACCGAGCCTTGGGTGAACGACTATTTCCGCGCCAACTGCTACACCGTTCAGGGGCGCGAGGCGGACCTTCAGTTTGATTTCTGCATGGGCCTCGTCCCCCTGCGCCCCGCCTTGCCCTTGTCGGGCAAACCCGTCATCGCCGTCGCCAGCCACGGCCATATCGACCACATCGGTGGCTTTCACGAATTCGACACAAGGCTTGGCCACGCCGCCGAGGCCGCGGGTTTTGCCAGCATGGCCGAATCCGCGACGCTGAAAGAGGCCTATGTCTCGGAACGCTACGGCCCCGCCCTGCTGCGCCCGCCGCACCCTGACTTCAACCTTGCAACCTGGGAACTCACCCCCGCCCCCCTGACCCGCACGATTGCCGAAGGCGACAGCATCGACCTTGGCAACCGCCGCTTTACCGTCCTGCACCTGCCCGGCCATTCCCCCGGCGGCATCGCCCTGCTGGATGAGGTGGCGGGCATCCTTCTCGCCGGGGACGTGATCTATGATGACAGCCTGTTGGATGAATTGCCCGGCTCCAGCATCCCCGATTATCTGGCCTCGATGCAGCGCCTGCTGGATCTTGACTGCCGCCTGATCCTCGCCGGTCACGGCGCAGCCTTTGACCGCCCCCGGATGCAAGACCTCGCCCGCGCCTATATCGCCTCCAGAACCTGATCCGCGCCGCAAAAGTTAACGCCAGCTGCCGCAGCCAACGCCCGCCATTTTAGAGCCTGTCTGGTTTTCATAGATACATGCGGATCGAAATTCGCGGTCGAGCGCAGCGAGAGGTAGCAATTTTCGATTCCGTGTTAACCAGACAGGCTTTAGCATACGTTTGGCATACGTTCTGACATACGTCAGGCATACGTCCGGAATACCCGGCCAAACCCGGTTCCGCCCGCCTTAACGCGGCGCACGCTGGCCTTGTGCCGCACTCGGCCTGCGCCTATATAAGGGGTGTTCCGGGCTTGCCTGGGACTATGGCGATAAACGCACCCATAATAAACGGCTCGGACCCGGGGGCGGTACCCGGCGACTCCACCAAACTTCCCGGCATTGCGGGCGATTGGGGTCGAAATAGGATCGACGAACGTCTAAAGGGGCCAGCTTTCGCTCGGTGAGCTACCACCGTTATCGGTGCAAACGTACAGTTGCCAATGACAACCGTGCTCCGGCAATGGCTCTGGCTGCGTAAGCAGTTCGAGTCGCCGAAACTAAGTCCCTGCGCTTAGCCGCGTAGGGCGGGGTCCGCCGGAACCTGGCAACAGAATCCGGCACCTTTTCAATAAGTTATACGCTGAAACCCCTGCCGCCCAAATGGCAGGGTCTGCAACTGCGTCCCATTTCCCGCTTGACCAATGGCTGCCCTTTGCGTCCCCTGCCCAGACGCAACAGGATGCCCGCCCATGCCCCCCAGCCTGCAAGACCTGACCCGCGCCTTCGCCCGCATTGGCCTGTTGTCCTTCGGTGGCCCGGCCGCACAAATCTCGCTGATGCACCGCGAGATCGTCGATGAACGGCAATGGGTTACAGAGAAGGACTATCTCTCTGCCCTGTCGTTCTGCATGCTTTTGCCCGGACCAGAGGCGATGCAACTGGCCACATGGATCGGCTGGCGCCAGCATGGCACCTTGGGCGGCCTGATCGCGGGCGGGCTGTTCGTGCTGCCCGGCGCGATTGTTGTTCTCGCCCTGTCGATGATTTACGCGGCATGGGGCACCCTTCCCATGGTCGCGGCCCTGTTCACCGGCATTCAGGCCGCCGTTCTGGCCGTTGTGGTCGAGGCGCTGCTGCGCGTCTCAAAACGCGCGCTGAAATCGCGCAGCCAATGGGTCATCGCAGCCCTCGCCTTCGCGGCGCTGTTCCTGTTCGCCATCCCCTTTCCCGTGGTGATTCTGGCGGCTGCAGTCTGGGGATTCCTGACCACCCGCGACCCCGGCCAGCCCAGCACCACCCCCGCACCCTGGCGCGAATCCCTGACTGCCGCTGCGGTCTGGGGCGCGGTCTGGCTGCTGCCTTTGGCCGGATTGCTGCTGTTCGGTCCTACCCTTCTGGCCGAAATCGCCCTGTTCTTTTCCAAACTGGCGCTGCTGACCTTTGGCGGCGCCTACGCGGTTCTGACATGGATGGCGCAAGAGGTCGTTCAGCAAAAGCAATGGCTTACCCTGCCAGAGATGATTGATGGACTGGGCCTTGCCGAAACCACCCCCGGCCCGCTGATCCTTGTGACGCAGTTCGTGGGCTACCTTGCCGCCTATCGGCAGGGCGGTGTGCTGCTGGGTCTGGCGGGCGCCGTCGTGACGCTGTGGATGACCTTCGCCCCGTGCTTCCTGTGGATATTCGCAGGCGCGCCGTGGATCGCCCGGCTAACCGCCGCCCCGCGTCTGACCGGTGCGCTGCACGCCATCACCGCCGCCGTGGTTGGCGTGATTGCCAACCTGTCGCTGTGGTTTGCCGCCCATGTGCTGTTCGCCCGCATCGAAACCCTGCAGTCGGGCCCCTTGCATCTGATCTGGCCCCACCCTGCCAGCCTGAACCCGCTGGCCGCCGCCCTTGCTGCCGCCACCGCCTACCTTTTGCTCAAACGCCACTGGCCCTTGCCGCTGGTCCTCGCGCTCTCGGCCGCAGCCTCTGCCGCAGTTGCAGCATTGTGAACCGCCCCCCTTCCCTTCAGGGCCAAATCGCCTATGTTGTCCCTATTGCAAGAGGATGACTCATGGCCAAATCCATTGACTACGGAAACCTTATGCATCGCGCCATGCGCGGGCTGATCCAGACCGTTCTCAAGGATGTTGCCGCCAACGGCCTTCCCGGCGCGCATCATTTCTTCATCACCTTCGACACCACCGTCGAGGGCGTCGAAATGGCCAGCTGGCTGCGCGCGCGCTATCCGGCAGAAATGACCATCGTGGTGCAGCACTGGTTCGAAAATCTGGTTGTCACCGATGACGGCTTTTCCATCACCCTGAACTTCGGCAACAATCCCGAACCCATGGTCATCCCCTTTGATGCCGTCCGCACCTTTGTGGACCCTTCGGTTGAATTCGGCCTGCGCTTTGAAACGCACGAAGAAGACAGCGACGAGGATGACGAAGACGACGGCCCCGAAGACGATCCCACCCCGCCGCAGGGCGACGCCCAAATTCTGCGCCTTGACCGCTTTCGCAAGCAATAACAGACATTTCCTGTAACTGGAGGCTGCAATGGCCCATGAGGCTCAGCTGTTCTTCCGCCAATTGCTGTCAAAGCCAAAGCAAGTGTCGGCAATTGCGCCCTCATCGCGCTGGCTGGCGCGGGCGATGGCGCAGGGGCTTGGCCCCCATTCGGGCCGCATCGTTGAATTCGGCCCCGGCACCGGGCAATTGACGCGCGGCATTCTGGCCGCTGGCGTCGCCCCCGCCGATCTGACCTTGTTCGAGATGAGCCCCGATTTCACCACCCATCTGCGCGAAACCTTTCCCGGCGTGACAGTGCATAACGCAGGCGCACAGACCGCCGCCGCCCATATCGCCCCCGGGGTTGCGGCGGTCATTTCGGGTCTGCCGTTGCTGTCGATGCCGGCAGAGCTGCGCGAATCCATCGTGCAGGCGGCCTTTGATGTGCTGGCC
>CAMFLG010000192.1 GCA_945957495.1 uncultured Pseudorhodobacter sp.
ACCTATGAGGGTTTCAAGGCCGAGTTCCTGCAACGGCTTGCCGCCGCAAAACCCTTCGATGCGGTTTATCTTGCCATGCATGGCGCGATGAAGGTCGAGGGGCTTTGGGACGCCGAGGGCGACTGGATCGAAGCGGTTCGGCGTGCCGTTGGGCCCGAAATGCTGATTGCAACAAGCTATGATCTGCATGGCAATGTCAGCCAGAAGATCGTCGATCAGATCGACATCTTTGCCGCCTATCGCACCGCGCCACATATTGACGTTGAAGCCACGATGCGCGCGGCGTTTTCGATGCTTTTGCGCGCTTTGCAGACGAAAACGCGCCCTTTCGTGACGCGGGTTCCGGTGCCCTTGCTGCTGCCGGGGGAACGGTCTAGCACCGAGGACGCGCCAGCAGACGGGCTTTATGCCGGTCTTGCCGCGCTGGAGGGGACGCAGGTGTGGCGCACCGATCTGATGATCGGTTATGTTTGGGCGGATGAGCCGCGGGCGACGGCCTGTGCCGTGGTGACGGGAACCGATGCCAAGGCGACGGCAGCGGCGGGCACAAAAATTGCGCAAGATTTCTGGGACGCGCGCGATGCGTTCCGCTTTGGGCCGGTGACGGGCGGGTTGGACGAGATGTTGGCGCTGGCAAAGACCGTCACCACATCGCCGATTGTCCTTGCAGACAGCGGCGATAATCCGACCGGCGGCGGTGTCGGGGATCGCGGTGATGTGCTTGCAGCCCTTGTGGCCGGTGGCTGGCAGAACACTCTGGTGGCGGGGATCACCGATCGCCCCGCCGTCGAGGCCTGTTTCGCCGCTGGTGCGGAGGCGCGTTTGCGGCTGCGCATCGGGGCAAGCCTTGATCCGCAAGGCAGGTCGATCGAGGTTGATGCCCGTGTCATCCGGCTTGAACCCGGCGCGGACCCTGCGGATAATCAAGCCGTGGTGCAGGTGGGTGGCATCACCGTGGTTCTGGCGGCCAAGCGGCGGCCCTATCACAACCTTGCCGATTTCGCGCTTTTGGGTCTGGATCCGGCGAAGGTTCGTCTTTTGGTGGTCAAATCGGGCTATCTTTCGCCGGAACTTGCGCCGCTTGCCAATCCGAACCTGATGGCGCTGACCGATGGCGTCGTCAATCAGGATATCCCGAGGCTTGCCAACCATCATCGCGCCAAAGGCACGGTGCCGTTTGATAAGCGTGACGATTATGTGCCGCTGCCACAGATTTCGGCGCGAGCTGCCCTCTGATCATGGGCGCTTGGTTGCAGATCTTGCGGCGGCATCGGGTGATGCGCGCCTCGGCGGCGGCGATTTTCCTTTACGGGTTTGCCGGGGCTGCGACATCGCCCTATCAATCCTTGATCGCCATCCGCGAATTGGGGATGAGCGACCGCGCCTATGCCGTGCTGGCTTTTGCGTCATCCCTTGCCTATGTGTCGATGGCTGTTGCCGTCGGCATGATTTCAGACCGGTTTCAAAGTTATCGCCGCCCGCTTATTTTCGTAAGCTGCTTTGGTATTCTTGGCTATGGCATGGTCTGGGCCATCCCATCCGTGATGACTTTTGCGCTGGCGACCCTGCTGCCGCTTGCCTTGTTCCATTCGACCAACTCAATGCTTTTTGGCAATGTGCGCGCGCATGCGGCGGTTTTTGATGCCGAAGAGGCGCGGATCTCCGATGCCCTGATGCGGATGATGATTTCGCTGTCCTGGGTGGTGATGCCGGGTGCGGTGGGCTTTTTGCTTGCGGGGCGTCAAAGCATGCTTGCGGCCTATCTGATCGCGGCACTTGCGGCGGCGGCAATCCTTCTGGTCGTCACCTTCTGGCTAGAGCCGGACAGCGGGCCGAAAGCCGTTGTGACAGAAGGGCATGGCGCAAGCGCGGTGGTGCAGGATTTGCGACTTGTCTTTGCGCCGAGGCTTTTGGTGCGGGTGCTGGGCGTCGCCCTGATCAGCCAGATGTTGCATATCAACGGCGCGGTCTTGCCGCTTATCGTCACCGGGTCGGCGGGTGGGCAGCCAGAGGATGTCGGCGTTCTGGTCGGAATTGTCGCAGTGATCGAAGTTGTTTTCATGCTGTTCTGGGCACGGATGACACGGAATTTTGCCATCACCCACGCGCTGATGATCTGCGCGATGCTTTACCTTGGCTACCTTGGCGCGATTGCCGTAGCGACCGCGCCTTGGCAGGTCTATCTTGCCAGCCTTGTCGCCGGGTTCGCTGCGGCAGGGATGATTTCACTTCCGATCAGCTATCTGCTTGATCTGATCCGCGACAGGCCGGGGCTTTCGGCCTCGCTGATTGCGGTCAATATGTTCCTTGGCGGCGGTTTGGGTGCAGGGATGTTCGCGCTTGGTACTGCTTTGAGCGGATATGGCCTTGCGGCGGTGATGAGCGGCATCGCGGGCTGTTTCGGGGCGGCAACGCTGGTGATGCTGGAGGGCAAAAGGCGATGAGCAGGATTCTTCTTGAGGTTTGCGTCGATGACGCAGCCGGGATTGTGGCGGCGGTGGCGGGGGGCGCGGACCGGATTGAGCTGTGCGCGGCACTGTCGCTGGGTGGGCTTAGCCCATCGGCGGGGCTGATTGCGCTTGCCGCAGAGGGGCCGCTGCCTGCGATGGCGATGATCCGGCCAAGGGCGGGCGATTTCTGCTGGTCGGCTCCCGAACGCAAGGCCATGCTGATCGAGATTGCGGCAGTGCGTGCGGCGGGCCTTGCGGGGGTGGTGATCGGGGCCTCGCTATCAGATGGCAGGTTAGACCGGGACTGTTTGTCAGAGCTTGTCGCGGCGTCAGAGGGCCTGGATGTCACCTTGCACCGCGCGATTGATCTGGTGCCGGACATCGCCGACGCGATGGCACTTTGCGCCGCGCTTGGCATCAAACGGGTGCTGAGTTCGGGCGGCGCAATGCGGGCAAGCGACGGGATTGCGCGGCTTGCCGCGATGGCTGGGCACGGAATCAGCGTGATGCCGGGTGGTGGAGTGTCTGCGGGCAATGCGGCCGAAATCGCCGCGCAGATTCCCCAGATCCGGGAAATTCACGCCTCTTGTTCGCGGCCTTTACCGGCGCCTGTGGATGCCAGAATGACGGCCTTCGGCTTTCAACCCGAAGGCGCGCGCGGCACCGACGCGGCGCTTGTGCGGGGGTTGCGCCTTGCGCTGGATCAGATTTCCGCCCGCCCCTTAGGGTGAACCGCCTCATAATAATCGCGCAGCGCCAGCCTGCTTGCCGCGGCTTCATCCAGCACCACCGTTACCTTGCGATGCAGTTGCAGCGCCGAGGCAGGGCAGGCGGCGGCAAGCGGGCCTTCGATCATCGCGGCTGCCGCCTCGGCTTTGCCCGCGCCATAAGCCAAAAGCAGCACTTCATCGGCGCGCAGAATCGTGCCAATGCCCATCGTGATCGCAAGCCGTGGCACATCGTCAAAGCGATCGAAAAAGCGGGCGTTGGCCGCACGGGTCGAGTGGGTCAACGTCTTGATCCTTGTCAGGGACGACAGGCTGGATGTCGGCTCGTTGAACCCAATATGGCCGTTCGAACCAAGGCCAAGCAGTTGCAGGCTGATATCGCCCGCAACAGCGATTTCGGCCTCATAGCGCGCGGCTTCGGCCTCAGGATCGGCGGCATCACCCCGCGGAAGGGCGGTGCGCCCGGCGGCAAAGTCAACCTGTGCGAAAAGATGTTCGCGCATGTAGGTCCAGTAAGAACAGGGGTGGTCCGGGGCAAGACCAACATATTCATCAAGATTGAAGGAACGCGCGGCGGCAAAGCTGACCCGCCCTGCATGATGCGCCGCGATCAGACGGGCATAGACCGCCTCCATCGTGCCGCCCGTCGCAAGGCCAAGCACCGCGTCGGGCTGGCGTGCAAGCCGGGCAATCATCAGGTCGGCCACGCAGTCAATCGCCAGTTCAGGCGTCGGATGGATCAGAACGCGCATTCAAAGTGGCTTCCAGGCGATGGCGTCGATCTCGATCTTTGCATCAATCATAAGCCGCGATTGCACCGTGGAGCGCGCAGGAGGGTGTTCGATGAAGTGCTTTTCGAAGACGGCGTTAAAACTTGAAAAGTCGCGCGGATCATCAAGCCAGCACGTCACCTTGATGACATCCTCAAGCCCGCAACCAGCCATGGCCAGCACCGTTTTGATATTGGCAATCACAGCTTCAGTTTGGGGAACGATGCCGCCTTGCACCACTTCACCGGCAACCGTCGGCACCTGACCAGAGACATGCACATAATCGCCAGCCCGCACCGCCTTGGCAAAGGGGCGCTTCTGGCCCCCGGCCTGAGGGTCGGCGGTATCATAGCGAATGAGTTTGGAGCCAGACATTAGAGACACCTCGTCAGGAAATTCATTTTCACACTACCTGCAGAATCTGGCTGACTTCAAGAATATTGCCACAAAACGGGCGAAAAGATGCAACAGAATTTCATTTTCCGCCGAAGGGCGCGGGCAACGGTGCTGCGGACACATCGAAAGGACGCTAAATGTCCGCACTCAAACAGTTTGACACTTTAACCGCGCCCGACGGCGGCGACTTGCCAAGGGTGGTCTTTGCGGTTGACCGAACAGCCTATTTTGCTGACTGAAAACGCGTTGAGGACTGCAGATTGGTATTGGATGAACCTCCTTGGTGCGACACGGCATCCACGTTCATCCAGTCGCGGGTGGCTGGTCTTTGGCACCTGTTGCAGGGCCGGTTCTTGCAGGAGTTTTAGGTGATGTGGTGGTGGCCACAACGGGCACAACCGGCCATGTGCTCGCCGAGCGCCTCCACTCCGCCAATAGCGACCAAAGCGGCAAGCTAGGCTTAGGTCCGCTCAGTGAAAGTCCCGACTTGGGAACAGCTTTTTCGCCTGCTCTCGCGGGTGGCGGGCTGATGAGCGAGGGACGGTTGGGACCGGGCGCTTGACTTCATCGGCCCGGCCGTCGTTGGCGTCGATCATCACGGGGCGGCCGAGGGTGGTCAGCAGGTGTGAGACATCCTCGACCCGTTCGGCGATCAGATGGGTGGTGGGACCATCGCGTTCGATGCGGCCCGTAACGCGCACCAGCCGCCCGGCGATCACGGCTTTGCGGAAGGTCTCGTAGACCTTTTTCCAGACCACCACATTCGCGGTGCCGGTTTCATCCTCCAGCGTCAGGAAGATCACACCCGAGGCGGTGCCGGGGCGTTGGCGGGTGATGACAAGGCCGGTGATAGTTAGGCGCCCTTTGGCTTGGGCCAGCCGTTCATGCGGCAGGCTTTCCGGCAGGCGGGGGCGCAGCAACTCCATCGGATGGGCGCGCAGGGACAGGCGGAGGGATAGGTAATCCTCGATCACCTCTTGGCCCAAGGTCATCTGCGGCAGGGTGACGGCAGGCTCTACCCCGCCTTCCCCATCCGGGCCAAACAGCGGCAGGGGCGCGGGGGCTTTCAGCGCCTTGGCGGCCCAAAGCGCGTCGCGACGGGTCAGGCCAAGCGCCGAAAAAGCGTCCGCCTCGGCCAGCCGCTCCAGCGTGTCGGGATGCACGCCCGCCCTGCGCCAGAGGCTTTCGACATCGGGATAGCCGTTGCCGCGCGCTGCTGCGATCCAGGTGGCATCCTCCTCGCGCAGGCCTTTTATCTGACGGAAGCCCAGCCGCAGGGCCAGTGCGCCATCGGGGCGGGGTTCCAGCGTGCAGTCCCATTCGGAATGGTTCACGGAAACCGGGCGCACCTCTACCCCATGATCGCGGGCATCGCGCACCAGTTGGGCGGGGGCGTAAAACCCCATCGGCTGGGAATTCAGAAGGGCGCAGGTGAATACCGCCTGATGGTGGCATTTGAGCCAGGCGGAGATATAGACCAACCGCGCAAAACTGGCGGCATGGCTTTCGGGGAAACCGTAACTGCCGAAGCCCTCGATCTGTGCGAAACAGCGCTCGGCAAAGCCTGCGTCATAGCCGCGTTCCAGCATGCCGCCAATGAAGCGATCACGGAAACCTCCGATGGTGCCCATCCGCTTGAAGGTGGCAAGGCTGCGGCGCAGGCGGTCGGCCTCGGACGGGGTGAAGCCGGCGGCGACCACGGCGATCTGCATTGCTTGCTCCTGGAACAGCGGCACGCCATAGGTGCGCTTCAACACCTCCATCATGGCGGGACCAAGGTCTTCGACGGGCTCCAGTTCCATGCGGCGGCGAATGAAAGGGTTTACCATGCCGCCTTGAATCGGGCCAGGGCGGACGATGGCCACCTCGCAGACCAGATCGTAAAACTTACGGGGCCGCATCCGGGGCAGGAAGTTCAATTGCGCCCTGCTTTCGACCTGAAACACCCCGATGGCATCGGCCCTGCACAGCATTTCATAGACTTGGGCACGTTG
>CAMFLG010000193.1 GCA_945957495.1 uncultured Pseudorhodobacter sp.
GCGCTGCGCCACATGATCGCCCAAGGCGCGCCGCAGCGCCTCGTGCAACAGGTGCGTCGCCGAATGGTTCGCCCGGATCGCCGCGCGGCGGGCATGGTTGACCTCCAGCTTGGCCGGTTGGCCGCGCAGGATCGTGCCTTCGGTCACGGTGGCGATGTGAATGAACACGCCTGCCGATTTCTTGGTATCCGTCACCTCCGCCAAGCCCGTCGCCGTGCGGATCAACCCGGTATCGCCCACCTGCCCGCCGCTTTCGGCGTAAAACGGCGTCTGGTTCACCACGATCTGCACCGCTGCCCCGGTCTCTGCCGAGCCCACCTCGGCCCCGCCCTGCACCAGCGCCAGCACCTCGCCCTCAGCCGTTTCGGTGTCATAACCCAGGAACTCGGTCGTCCCCTTGTCCTGCGCCAATTCAAACCAGATCGCCGCGTCCTTGGCCTCACCGGTGCCCGACCAGGCCGCGCGCGCCTTCTTGCGCTGCTCGTCCATCGCCGTCTCAAAACCCTCAACATCGACCGCACGGCCCTGCTCGCGCAGCGCGTCCTGCGTCAGATCCAGCGGGAATCCATAGGTGTCATACAGCTTGAACGCCGCCGGGCCGGGCAGATCCGCGCCCTCGGGCAGCCGCAACAATTCCTCGTCCAGCAGCTTCAACCCGCGATCCAGCGTGGTGCGGAACCGGGTTTCCTCCAGCCGCAGCGTCTCTTCGATCAGGCTTTGCGCCCGGCCGAGCTCTGGATATGCCGCCCCCATCTGCCGCACCAGCGCCGGCACCAGCTTGTGCATAACCGGATCTTGCGCGCCCAGCATATGCGCATGCCGCATCGCCCGCCGCATGATCCGCCGCAACACATAGCCACGCCCTTCATTCGAAGGCATCACCCCATCCGCAATCAGGAACGAGGTCGACCGCAGATGGTCCGCAATCACCCGATGGTGAATCTTGCCCGGCCCATCCGGATCGGCACTGGTCGCATGCGCCGAAGCCTCGATCAGGCTGCGCATCAGGTCGGTGTCATAGTTGTCGTGCTTGCCCTGCAACAGCGCGCCGATCCGCTCCAGCCCCATGCCGGTGTCAATCGACTGCATCTCCAAGGGGCGCATCGTGCCATCGGCGAACTGTTCGTTCTGCATGAACACGTTGTTCCAGATCTCGATGAACCGGTCGCCATCCTCTTCGGCCGATCCGGGCGGGCCACCCCAGATATGTTCGCCATGGTCGTAGAAAATCTCGGTGCAGGGCCCACAAGGCCCGGTCGGCCCCATCCGCCAGAAGTTGTCATCGGTGGGAATGCGGATCACCTTGTCATCCGAAAAGCCCGCGACCTTTTTCCAGATCGCCGCCGCCTCGTCGTCCGTATGGTAAACCGTGACCAACAGCTTGTTCTTGTTCAGCCCGAAATCCTTGGTCAACAGCTCCCAGGCAAAGGCAATCGCCTGTTCCTTGAAATAATCGCCAAAGCTGAAGTTGCCCAGCATCTCAAAGAACGTGTGATGGCGCGCAGTATAGCCCACATTGTCCAGATCATTGTGCTTGCCGCCTGCGCGCACGCATTTCTGCGCCGTCGTCGCGCGTTTGTAATCGCGCGTCTCTACCCCGGTGAAGCAGTTCTTGAACTGCACCATGCCAGAGTTGGCAAACATCAGCGTCGGATCGTTGCGCGGCACCAAGGGAGAGCTGTCAACAACCTTATGGCCGTTGCGCGCAAAGAAATCGAGGTAAGTCGAGCGGATGTCGTTCAACGATGGCATGGTCGTGGGCCCCCAAAAGGCAGGAAACAATGGTTCCGCCCCGTTTATCCAGCCATGCCGGGCCTGTCCATGGCTTCGTTGCGCCGCATGAAAAAAGGCCGCAAAACCTTAGGTTCGCGGCCTTTTTTGATCATATCCTGCAGGCTTTGCGATCAATCGTCGATCATCGGGCCATCGTCGGGGCTTGCCGAAAAGTCCAGCCCGTTTGCCGCCCGGATCTTGTCCTCGATATCCAGCGCCACCGCCGGGTTCTGTCTCAGATAGGTCTTGGCATTCTCCCGCCCCTGCCCGATCCGTTCATCACCATAGGAATACCAGCTGCCGGATTTTTCGACCACGCCCGCCTTGACGCCGATATCCACCAATTCCCCCACCTTAGAGATGCCTTCGCCATACATGATGTCGAATTCCACCTCTTTGAACGGTGGCGATACCTTGTTCTTCACCACCTTCACCCGGGTAGAGTTGCCAACAACCTCGTCACGATCCTTGATCGCACCGGTGCGGCGGATGTCCAGCCGCACAGAGGCATAGAACTTCAGCGCATTGCCGCCGGTGGTGGTTTCCGGGCTGCCGAACATCACGCCGATCTTCATGCGGATCTGGTTGATGAAGATCACCATGCAGTTGCTGCGCCCGATGCTGGCAGTCAGTTTGCGCATCGCCTGGCTCATCAGGCGTGCCTGGCTGCCCATCTGCATATCACCCATATCGCCTTCGATTTCCGATTTCGGCACCAGTGCCGCAACCGAATCGACCACGATCAGGCTGACCGCGCCCGACCGCACCAGCGTATCGACGATTTCCAGCGCCTGCTCACCCGTGTCAGGCTGGCTGATCAGCAGCTCATCAAGGTTAACGCCCAGCTTCTTGGCATATTGCGGATCCAGCGCATGTTCGGCATCGACAAAGGCGCAAACCCCACCCTTTTTCTGCGCTTCGGCCACGACATGCAGCGTCAGCGTGGTTTTGCCCGAGGATTCCGGGCCATAAATCTCGATAATCCGGCCTTGCGGCAGCCCGCCGATCCCCAGCGCGATGTCCAGACCCAGCGATCCGGTCGAGGTCGCCTCGATATCCATCACCGGGTTGTCCTGGCCGAGCTTCATGATAGAGCCCTTGCCAAACTGCCGTTCGATCTGTGCGAGCGCGCTTTCCAGCGCCTTAGCCTTGTCCATCTCACGCTTTCCGTTCAACTCAAGAAGATTTGCCGCTGCCATTGCCTTGCCCTTATCCCATGCTTGCATCCAGGCGGCAATCGCCCAAGATGTTCTCTCTTTGTTTTCGCCTTATGGGGGCAAACAGAGAACATTTCAATCGAATTGTCGCAAGTTCAGCTTTTTATTGAAGTGATTAAGGAATAGTTACAGACAGGTCGGATTTCGCAAGGCAGGGGTGGTTTTTTCAAATGTTGGTGTTCTGGCGACAGCGTCTGGTCTTTCTGGCCACCCCGAAAACGGCGTCCACCTCCATCGAAGAGGCGCTGGCGCCGATTGCGGCCATCGTCATTCAACGTCCGCCGCAGTTGAAACACACCAATGCGCAGCGGTTTCATCGCCTTCTGCTACCCTTCCTGCAGACATCGACCGAAAAAGACTTCGCCCTGACCGCCCTGATGCGTGAGCCGCGCGATTGGCTGAACAGCTGGTATCGCTACCGCCAGCGCCCCGATGAGGTGGCCGAAAAATCCACCCGGCACGTCAGCTTTGACGATTTTGTGCAGGCCTATTGCCAGGAAAAGCAGCCCGAATTTGCCAAGGTCGGCGCGCAGGCGATGTTCCTTGCACCGCCGAACAAACCCGCCGTCGATCATGTGTTCCGCTATGAAAACATGGGCGATTTCCTGCACTTTCTGGAAGATCGCCTGAACACGAAGATCGATCTGCCAAAGCTGAACATCTCGCCCAAGGGGGATGATCATTTATCGGCGGCCACCCTGGCCTTGCTGCACGAAACCCATGCCCGGGATTTTGAAATCTACGAGTCGCTGGGGCAGCCCTGACGCCTATTGCATCTGGCTTTGCACCGTGGCCGCCAGATCCGAAAGGGAAAACGGCTTGGGCAAGAATACCGAATGCGGCACCCGCGCCTGACCTTCGGCCAGCGCATCCTCGGCATAGCCGGACACAAAGATCACCCGCGTGCCGGGCCGCTGTTCCAGGGCCATCCGCACCCAACTTGGCCCATCCAGCCCCGGCATCACCACATCGGTAACAAAAACATCGACCTTCAGCGCGGCATCTTCCAGCGTTTTCAGTGCCACCTCGGCATTTTCCGCCTCCAGCACCGTATAGCCGCGCAGCCGCAGGGCGCGGCTGGCAAAGGCGCGCACCGGGGCCTCATCCTCGACCAGCAACACCACCCCTTCGCCCTGCCGGGCCACGACGTTGCGCGGCGGCTTGGCCACGACCTCTTCCGACTCGCTGCCGGTATAGATCGGGAAATACAGCTGAAAGATGCTGCCCTCGCCTTCGGTCGAATCGACAAAGATGAAGCCGCCGGATTGTTTGACGATGCCATAGGCGGTGGACAGGCCAAGCCCAGTGCCCTCGCCCAGCCGTTTGGTGGTGTAGAACGGCTCAAAGATCTTCTGCAGGCTTTCCGGTGGGATGCCGCAGCCCGCGTCGCTAACCCGGATCAACGCATAATCGCCCGCGGGCACAACCGCGCGGTCGCGCCGCATTTCACTGCGCAGCGTCACCGCCTCGGTTTCGATCCTGATGCGCCCGCCCTCTGGCATGGCGTCGCGGGCATTGACCACCAGGTTCATCACCACCTGTTCAAACTGGCGTTTGTCGGCACGAATCGGGCCCAGATTTGACCCATGTGTCAGCCGCAGATCCACCCTTTCCCCCACCAGCCGGTTCAGCAGATGCGCAAGGTCTGACAGCACATCCTGCAGATCAATGCGTTCGGGTTTCAGCGTTTGTTTGCGGGAAAAGGCCAGCAACTGCCCAACCAGCGCCGCCGCGCGGTTGGCGTTCTGATGGATCTGGATCAGATCGCCATAGGCCGGATCCTCGCTGCTGTGGCGCAACAGCAAAAGGTCGCAATGGCCGGAAATCGCCGTCAGCAAGTTGTTGAAATCATGCGCAACCCCGCCTGCCAGCTGCCCGATCGCCTGCATCTTCTGGCTTTGCACGAACTGCGCCTCCAACGTTTTCAGCGCGGTTGCGTCCTGCAGCACCGCCAGAACCACCGGGCGGCCCTGATCGACGATGCGGCGCAGGCTGACCTGCAGGAAGGTTTCGCTGCCCGCCGTGCGCGCGCAGACCACTTCGGAATTGCCCGGCAGGCGTTCGGCGGCAACATCCGCCAGCCAGTCCGCCACCGGGCGCCCCAACCCTTCGAACAGATCGTGAAAGGCCGCAGGCCCGTCCACCTCCAGCCCCAGCACCTCGCGCGCGGCGCGGTTGGCGGCCAGCAAATCGCCCTTGGCGGTGAATTTCAGCAACGGCACCGGCAGTTGTTCGAAATCGGCCTGCGCGGGCGCAGCCCGCTCGGCGGCGACGGGCAGCAGGTACAGCTCGCGGCGTTCGCCATTGCCCTCCACCTCGGCCAGAATCGCGCGCACCGGGCCTGTGGCGGCGGCCACCTCAACCTCTTCGCCGGAATGCAGCGTGTCAGAGGTGAAAATCCGGTCCAGCCGTTTCGGTCGCCCGCCCAACAACCGCCGCATCGCGTCATTGCTGAACAGCACCACGCCGGATTTGTTCGCCGTCAGCATCGGCAGGCTCAGCGCCTCAGCCCCGCGCCCGGCCGTGCCGCGATCCTGAAACTCCTCCAGCCGCCACAGATACTGATCGGCCGTCAACCGATGCACCGATAGCCGCAGATGGCCGCGCCGCGTCGCCACATCCTCGCGCGCGGCACCGCCATTGCTGGCGCGGCTTTGCAACCGGTAAAGCACCGCCGAGGGCGAGGCAAAAAGATCCTTCAGCACCGACAACAGCGTCACCCCGGCGCCTGCCGAAAACCGCGTCGCGGCGGCGGCGTTCTGAAACAGGATCTGGCCATGCGGATCGGTGGTAAAACAGGGCGAGGCATCCTGCCCGACCAGTTCGGTCAGCACATCGGCGCGCAGCCGGACCTGCCGCGCCCGCCCCAGACCCACCGCCCAACGCAGGCCCAGCACCAGCGCCAGCGTCGCCCCCGCCGCCAATGCCCCCAGCCGCAGGTCGGCCCGCGTGGCAAATCCCCCCGCCACAGCGCAGGACAGGATCGCACCATACAGCAACCACTGCCCGGTTGCCTTAGAACGCTCCGGCCCGAAAGCCTTGGCCAAACCTGCCACCTCACCCTCCTGATTGCGGGATTCGCTTTGACGCGAGTAAGGCAGTGAATCTGTTAATCCCGTCTTAAGAGGCGAAAGGAAAAGTCAAATACACCCAAAGGTTGTTTAGGCGCTCAGATTTTTCGCGTCAACAGGGCAAGGAAAAACCCATCCGCCCCCGAAAGCGGCGAAAACCGCTGCTGTCCCGTGCAGGTCCAGCCGGGATGCCGGGCCAGAAACGCCGCGATCTGCGCCTCGTCCTCTTCGACCAGCATCGAGCAGGTCGCATAGGCCAGCATACCCTTGGCC
>CAMFLG010000194.1 GCA_945957495.1 uncultured Pseudorhodobacter sp.
CCGGCGCAGCGTGTTCAGCGTGACGCCATACTTCGTCGCACCGCCCGGATCGTCAGCATCATTCACAAATCCGCCCTCACGGGCAACGATTTCTTCGGCAAGGTCTTGCACTGATTTCATTGCGATCCCCGAAACTTGGTTCGGGGACAGGATGCTGCAAGGGCCTTAACGCCGCGAAACCACGCCGCGCGCTACTTCGCCGGTTCGACGTAGACACCCTGCGCTTTCAGGGCATCGACAACTTCTTTCGGCATGTAGTTTTCATCGTGTTTGGCCAGAATTTCAGTGGCGACAAAGGTGCCCCCCTCCATCGACCCAGTGCCGACCATGCCAGCGCCTTCGGCAAACAGATCCGGCAGCACGCCGGTAAAGCGGACCGGAACCGTCGTATTGGTATCGGTGACGCCAAATGTGATCGTTTCCCCCTGCCCGCGCACGAGACTACCCTTTTCAACCAGCCCGCCAATGCGGAACACTTCGCCCGCGCGCGGCGGATCCGATACAACCTGACTGGGTGAGCGAAAGAAGTTGATGCCGTCCTTCATCGCATATCCCACCAAGGCGGTGGCCGCGATCAACAGCACAAAGGCCGCAAGGATCAACTGCACGCGGCGTTGCTTTTTCAGCCCTTTCAACCCAGCCATATCAACACCTTATGGGAACATCGGGGCAAGCAGCAGGCCTGCGGTTTCATCAATCCCCAGCATCAGGTTGGCGTTCTGAATCGCCTGCCCCGAGGAACCTTTGGTCAAGTTGTCCAGCACCGAAACCACGATGGCCCGACCGGCGATGCGATCACCGATCACGCCCAGATGGCAGTAGTTCGACCCTGCGATATCCCGGGTCGAGGGCAAGGTTCCAAAGGGCAGCACCTGCAGGAACGGCTCGTCCGCATAGGCTTTGGCCAAGGTGGCATGCACCTCTTTTGCATCACCGCGAACATAGGTTGTGGCCAGAATGCCCCGGTTCATTGGCAACAAATGCGGGGTGAACTGGATATGCACCGGGCGCCCGGCAATCTTGCTGAACTCCTGGTCAAACTCGCCCAGATGCCGGTGCTTGCCGCCTGCCGAATAGGTGTGGGTGCCACCCGACAGCTCTGCATGCAGCAGGTTTTCCTTCAGCGACCGCCCTGCCCCGGAAACCCCGGCCTTCAGGTCAATCAGGATCGAGTCGAGATCAATCACCCCAGCAGAAATCAGCGGGCGCAGCGCAAATTGCCCTGCCGCCGCGTTGCACCCGGTTCCGGCAACCAGCCGACCGGCACGAATATCTTCGCGGTAGAACTCGGTCAGGCCATAGACGGCCTCAGCCTGCAGGTCGGGTGCCGTATGCGGCTGTCCGTACCATTTTTCATATTCGGCGACGTCGCGCAGCCGGAAATCGGCCGAAAGATCGACAATCTTCAGATCGCGCGGCAGGGCCGAGACGACCACCTGCGTGGTCGCGTGCGGCAGCGCGCAAAAGCACAGGTCCACCTGCGAAAAATCGATCTCGTCAATCTTTTGCAGCGTTGGCAGCGGCAAATGACGCAGGAAGGGAAACACTTCTGCCATCGCCATGTCGGCCTTGCGGTCGGCTGAAAGCGCGACGATTTCCATCGAGGGATGCGATGCGATCAGGCGCACCAATTCCGCGCCGGTATAGCCAGAGGCCCCGAGAATGGCGATCCGATGGGTCATGCATCCCTCCTGTTTTCAATCGGGCCAGATGTGGCCCCGAGGGGGGCAAGATGCAAGAGGAAATCAGGGGAAAAGCTCACCTGCGGCAATGCGGAACGGCAGGATGTTTTCGCGCGGCGGCAGGGGGCAGATGGCGAAATCGGTAAAACCGCAGGGCGGGGTGAAGGCGCGGTTGAAATCAAGGGTGATTTGCCCGTCTTTGGCATCTTCGCCGATGAGAAAGCGCGAGGCGGCGTAGGTTTCCTTGCCTGAGGTCTGATCCCGGATCACGAACATCGGCTTGCCCGCCTTCCAGTGGGTAGCCAGCAGCGTGATGGCGTGGCCGTCATGGACGAAATGTGCCGTGTGGGTCAGGTTTACGGTGGTCCTGTTCCCGCCCTTCTGATCGACCGGCTGGGCGACCGGGGTGTCCAGGGTTTGCCAGCGGGCGCGGATCACCCAGGCGGGATCATCGGGGAAGTAGTGCAGCGCAGCCTTGCGGGGCAGGGTCAGGTCGCGCACCCGCAAGGCGGGTTGGTCATCGACGGTGTGAATTTCCAACAGGAACGGTGGCACACGCAGTTGAGGTGGGGTTTCGGGGCGGGCGGTGAAGGGCTGTGCGGTGCCACCCTCGACCGCAAACTGAAACCCGCCATCGCCGAGCAAAAGCGTGCCAAGATGGGCCGGGCCACCGGAAAGTCGGATCGTGCAGTCCTCGGCGGAGCCGACAGTTTGCGGGCCGGGCGGGATTTCCACCCGGTCGCACAGGTTCAGCCATCCGTCTTCGGCTTGAAGGGCGGCCAGTCTTTCCTGGCGGTGTTCGTTGAGGGGGAGCATGGCGGTTTCCGGTATCTGCGTCAGGGGGCGAGGGATTTGAACAGGTCGGCGAAGAAATACGGGCCAAGCCCCCACACGGCGGACCAGGCGGCGGCACCGACGATGTTGGCGGCGAGAAAGCGGCGGTAGGGCATGCCAATGCTACCGGCGAGGATGCCGTTCAGCTGGCGCAGCACCACGACGAAACGTGCAGTGGCGACCAGATAGACACCACGGCTGCGCATCTGGGATTCGAACCGTTCGCGGCGTTCCGGGGTAAGGCCCAGACTGGGGCCGAACCGATCCAGCACGCGCGATCCAAATCGGCGGCCGATCAGGTAGCCGATACTGTCGCCCAGAACGGCGCCGGTGAAGGTTGCGAGGTAGACATGCAGGATCGGCAGGTCGCCGCGCAGCGCCAGAAAGCTGGCCGCGATCAGGATGCTTTCGCCGGGCAAAGGCATGCCAAGCGATTCAAGCGTGACGATCAGAAACAACGCCGGGGCGCCGTAAAGCGCGACGTAGTGGTCGATCAGAACAAGGGCATCGTGAACATGGGCCTGCATGATCGGGTCAGGATGAATGGCCCGGCCCGATTGGGCAAGGGGGCGCACGTCCCGGCACGGGACATTTTTTTCCTGTTATATTTCAACATACTGACGGTATCGAATTAACGGAAAATTAACAATTCCGCCCTTTGCGACCGCGGTTGCCCATGGATGCCCGGGGAAGAAAAGCCGCGGATTTGCCCATCAGACCGCATGGATTTCGCAGGCCGCGCGCAAGCGTCACGCCAAACGGCGCACCTCGCGCAGTTGCTGCCCCGACGCTTTGTCTTCCCGGATCTGGCCCCAGAACTCCCAACCCGTGGCCCGGCGGATGCCCACCACCGTGACCCGCACCGCCTCGGAATGAAGGCCAAGCGCGCGATAATCCTCTTTGGCAAAGACGGTTTCGCCGCCGCCATATTGGGCATTGGCAATCGCAGCCATGGTGGCACGATTTGCGGTGCCGCCACCTTCGATGATGTTGTAATGGCTGAACTGCGCGCTGCCATCGGCGTTGCGCCGACAGATCACGGCGCAGCCGGTCAGTTCTGGCGTCAGCATGATGTCCGGCCCGCCAGCAGCAGGCAAGTTGGCGGTGCGCGCCTGTCCGCCGACGTAACCGCTCCACACCGCAGGAAAGGTCGGTGCGCCGGGGGGAATGACTGCGCCGGGGGCCTGTTGGCGCAGCACGAACTTTTCGGCATCGACCTTGCGCCCCAGCACCGAAGTGCGGCGCCGCCCGGTTCCGGCATCATCCAACATGGCCACCGTGATATTCGCCTGATCCTGCGGCGCGCCACCGGCCCAGCGGACAATCGCCGTGCGCATGAAACTGCGCGGATCGCTGGCAAAACTGTTTGCCTGTGCCTGGGTTGCCATAATGATTTCCCCTGTTTTTCTGAAATGGACATGCGGCTGCAATGCCGGATGGATGATGCGAAAAATGCCGTGATCCGCCGCGCAGGCGACCCCGTAGCAATGCTATGCCATAGCGGAGCGGAAAGTCATCGAAAAAGATCGGCGGCCTGCGGCCCGCCTCAAGCGGATTGAAACACCACGCCTTTGCGCAGGAATTGCGTTGCCTTACTGGAAACGGAGGCCGGATCACCGGTGGTCAGAAATTTCGATTGCGTCCCCTGCCCCAGCATTTCGGGACGGCGTTGCAGGTAATCGGCCAGCGATTCCGCCACCAGATTGGCCTGAGAATACACTTTGACCCCCTGCCCCAGCGCCTCGGCAAAGGTCTTTTCGACCAGGGGGTAGTGGGTACAGCCCAGAACCGCCGCCTGCGGATGTGGCATACGGCGTTTCAGCGCCTCGACATGGCTGCGCACCAAGGCCTCTGCCAAAATCTCATCACCCTGTTCGATGGCATCGACAACGCCGCCACAGGGCTGCGCCTCGACATCGACACCGATGGCGCGGAAGGCAAGTTCCCGCTGAAAGGCACGGCTGGCGACGGTGGCCGGGGTGGCAAACAGCGCCACATGCTTGACCGCAACCTCGCGCGGCGGGGAATTGTCGCCCCATTGCCGTTCGGTCAGCGCCTCGATCAGCGGCACGAAAACGCCAAGCACACGTTTGTCGGCGGGAAGCCAGGTTTCCTGCATCCGCTTCAGCGCGGCGGCAGAGGCCGTGTTGCAGGCCAGAATCACCAGATCGCAGCCTTCTGCCCACAGCCGTTCGGTGGCCGCGCAGGTCAGATTGAAAATGTCATCGGCGGTGCGCACGCCATAGGGCGCGTGGGCGTTGTCACCGAAGTAGACAAAGGGCACCTCTGGCAGCCGCTTTTGCAGCGCATCCAGAACCGTCAAGCCGCCGATGCCGCTGTCGAATACGCCTACTGCCATCTTGCCCTCGCTTTCAGCGCGCGCAAGGTTGGCCCCTGCTTAGCGCGACTTATACTTCGCCTCGAATTCGTAGCCGTTAGCATAAGACCGAAGCGGGCGCGGGGAAAGCGCATAGGTGGCCCGGCGCAGGGTTTCCATCATCGCCGTGGGATCGGACTTCAGGGCGTCGATGGTTTCGGCAGGAATCGGCGCACCGATGACGACGCGAACGGGTTCGTCGGTGCGGGATTTGAATTCCTTGATCAGCAGGGCGAGGCGCAGTGAGGCGTGCAGATGCGAGGCAATCTGGAACAGGCGGGAATTCTGCCCCTCGAAATAAACCGGCACCACGGTTGCGCCGGATTTGGCGATCATCTTGGCGGTGAAGTTGCGCCAGCTTGGGTCCATCGGGCGGGAAAACGGTTTGGCCGAGGTAGAGACGGTTCCGCCGGGAAACACGCCGATTGCGCCACCGCCCGCAAGGTAAGACAGTGCGGTGCTGCGGGTTTCCAGGTTCAGCCGCACCGCCGCCCTGGAGTCGTCAAAGCTGATCGGCAAAAGGACGCGGTTGACATCCTCGGCCTGCGAAAACACCGAATTCGCCAAAATGCGGAAATCGCCACGGATGCTGTCCAAGAGATTGCCCAGCATCAGCCCATCCAGAATGCCGTAGGGGTGGTTGGCGATCACCACCAGCGGGCCTTGGGCCGGGATATGGGCGGTGCTGCCGCCGATCACCTGCAGCGACAGGCCAAAGCGTTCGGGCATCACCTGCCAGAACGAGCGGCCCTGCGCGATATCCTGATGATAACCTTTGGCGCGGGCGATCAGGCTGCGGCGACCGGTGAGGTTTTCGAAGGCCCGGATCAGGGCGCGGCCGGGGCGGCTTTGGGCGGAACTGGCATAGCTGATCTCGCGGGTGGCTTCGGGGTGCGGCATGGGTGATCTCTGTGGCGAAAGGATTGCTGCACAGTTTCTGCGCTTGGCATGACAGCCGCGTGACGCAGCCGGGGATGGGGCGGTGAAATAGCGACAGTTTTGGAACAGAAAGGTCAGGCTGGGCGGTTTACAGAAAGTTTTTTCTGCCTAGATAGGGTCGTGCATGCTAGCGTGCGGAAACAAGACAGGGTGGCGGATGGACTGGGACAAGCTTCGGATTTTCCACGCGGTGGCCGACAAGGGCAGCCTGACCCACGCGGGTGAGGTGCTGCATCTGTCGCAATCGGCGGTCAGCCGTCAGGTGCGCGCGCTGGAAGAAAGCCTGTCGGCGACGCTGTTTCACCGCCATGCCCGCGGCCTGATCCTGACGGAACAGGGCGAGCTGTTGTTTGACGCCACGCAAGCCATGGTGAAACGGCTGGACGCCACCGCCGCCCGCATCCGCGATTCCGAGGATGAGGTGTTTGGCGAGTTGCGCGTGACCACAACCACGGGGTTCGGCACGCTGTGGCTGGCACCGCGCCTGCCTGCGC
>CAMFLG010000195.1 GCA_945957495.1 uncultured Pseudorhodobacter sp.
GGACGTGCCGTTGGCGTGGTGGAAGCAAAGCCGGACAGCTGGGGCGAACGCCTGACCACAGTTGAAGAGCAATCATCAGGCTATGCCAGCGCAAAGCTGAAATGGGTGTCGAACGCCGAGCCGCTGCCGTTCCTTTACGAAAGCACTGCCGTCGTTACCCGCTTTACCGATGGTCGCGATCCCAGCCCCCGCTCGCGTGAGGTGTTCACCTTTCATCGCCCCGATACCCTCAAGGCCTGGCGCAATGATCCGTTGTCCTTGCGCGCCGGGTTGCAGCAGCTGCCGGACCTGAACACCGATAACCTGCGCGACTGTCAAATCAAGGCGATCACCAAGCTGGAGGCCTCGCTCCAACTGGGCAAACCCCGCGCTCTGGTCCAGATGGCCACCGGCTCGGGAAAGACATTCACTGCCATCACCCAGATCTACCGTCTTCTGAAACACGCTGGCGCGCGCCGCATCCTGTTTCTGGTCGATACCAAGAACCTTGGCGAACAGGCCGAGGGCGAGTTCATGGCCTATCTGCCGAACGACGATAACCGCAAATTCACCGAACTGTATAACGTCCAGCGCCTCACCTCCCCGTCGATGGCAGGCGATACTCAGGTCGTGATTTCCACCATCCAGCGCATGTATGCCACACTGAAGGGCGAGCCGCTGGATGAGGCTGCCGAAGACCAACACCCCGAAGATCAGCAATGGCGCCGCCGTGAACCCCTTCCGGTGGTCTATAACCCGAAACTGCCGCCCGAGACCTTTGATGTGGTGGTCATCGATGAATGCCACCGCTCTATCTACAACCTCTGGCGTCAGGTGATCGAATATTTCGACGCCTTTCTGATCGGCCTGACCGCCACGCCCGACGCCCGCACCTACGGGTTTTTCCAACAAAATGTCGTCAGCGAATACACCCATGAAAACGCCATCGCCGACAAGGTCAACGTCGGCAACGAGGTCTTCCTGATCGAAACCGAAATCAGTCAGGCGGGCGGCAAACTGCAGGCCCAGCAACTGATTGAAAAACGCGAACGCCAGACCCGTGCGCGTCGTTGGGAAACGCAGGAAGACGAGGCCGCCTATGCTGCGACCCAGCTTGACCGTTCCATCGTGGCCCCCGACCAGATCCGCACCGTGATCCAGACCTTCCGAGACCAGTGGCCAGCCATCTTCCCCGGCCGCAAGGAACTGCCGAAAACCCTGATCTTTGCCAAAACCGACAGCCACGCCGATGACATCATCCAGATGGTCCGCACTGAATTTGGCGAGCGCAACGATTTCTGCCGCAAGATCACCAACGGGGCCAAGAACCCGAAATCCACCCTTTCCGCCTTTCGCAACGAATATTACCCGCGCATCGCCGTCACCGTGGACATGATCGCCACCGGAACCGACGTCAAACCCCTGGAATGTCTGATCTTCATGCGCGACGTGAAGTCGAGAAACTATTTCGAACAGATGAAGGGGCGCGGCACCCGAGTGGTCGATGCCGACGCGCTGAAAAAGGTCAGCCCCTCGGCGCTGGCGAAAACCCATTATGTCATCATTGATGCTGTGGGCGTGACCAAATCGCTGAAGACCGCCAGCCAGCCTTTGGACAGCAAGCCGTCGATCTCGTTCAAAGACCTTGCTTACGGTCTGATGATGGGCGACCGGTCCGAGGAAACTGTCAGCTCGCTTGCCTCGCGCCTGTCGCGGCTGGATACCAAACTGGACGCCACCGATCAGGCGCAGATCGCGGAATTGGCGGGCCGCCCCTTGGCGGGCATCATCCGTGATCTGTTCGACGCGATAGATGCCGACAAGGTCGAGGCGGACGCCAAGGCCGCAGGCCACCCCGAGCCGGATGACGCCGCCATGAACACCGCGCGTGAGGCGCGGATCAAGCACGCCGCCAACCTGTTCACCGGCCCGCTGATCAACCTGATCGACACCATCCGCCGCGACCATGAACAGACCATCGACCATGATAGCAAAGACAAACTGCTGCGTGCCGAATGGGCGGGCGATGTCACCGAAAACGCCAAGCAGATCACCAGCGATTTCGCAGCCTACCTGAATGACAACCGCGATAAGGTTGCCGCCCTGACCATCTATTTCAACACCCCTGCACGGCGGTCGCAGGTGACTTTTGCCATGGTCAAGGACGTGCTGCACAGGCTGACCACCGACCAACCCCGCCTTGCCCCCCTGACCGTCTGGCGTGCCTATGCGCATCTGGACGGGTATAAGGGCGACACGCCCGCAGGCGATCTGACAGCCCTTGTCGCGCTGATCCGCCGCGTCACCGGGCTTGATCCCACGCTGACCCGCCATTCCGACCGCGTGCGCCGCAACTTCCAGAACTGGATCCTGAAACGCCATTCGGGCGCGGGCGAGAAATTCACCAAGGATCAGATGGACTGGCTGCACATGATCCGCGACCACCTGGCCACGTCTTTCATCATCGAGCGTGATGATCTGGACATGGCGCCCTTTGACGGCAAGGGCGGAATGGGGCAGATGTATGCGCTGTTTGGCGAAGGCATGGAGGCCGTGATGACCGAGATGAATGAGGCGCTCTCGGCATGACGGATTTGCCGAAGGGGTGGACGGTTGCCACGATGGGCGACTTGCTTTTGGCAATTCAAGCTGGGAAGAGCCTTAAATGTGAGGAACGACCACCAAAGGAAAACGAGCGCGGCGTTGTCAAAGTGAGCGCAGTGACTTGGGGCACATTTGACGCAGCTCAATCCAAGACATTGCCAAAAAGTTTCGAACCCATGTCGGATACCGCAATCAAGGCCGGCGACTTCCTGTTCTCACGAGCAAACACGCTGGAATTGGTCGGCGCGGTCGTATTGGTCCGGAATGACCATCCCAATTTATTCTTGAGCGACAAAATTCTGAGGCTGGACCTCGATCCAGCTCTGAAGCCATGGCTTCTGAAATACCTTCAAAGCTTAGAGGGCAAACGCAAATTGGCTGCTGTGTCCACTGGCAATCAAGCCTCCATGAGGAACATCGGGCAAAATGAGCTGAAATCCGTATCTATCCCTCTCCCCCCCCTAAACGAACAACGCCGGATCGTTGAGAAGATCGAGGCGATGTTCGAGAGGATCGACAAAGGCGCCGAAAACCTGCGCGGGGCCAAGGCCACGCTGGCGCTTTACCGCCAATCCCTGCTCAAATCCGCGTTCGAGGGCAAACTGACCGCCGACTGGCGCGCGCAGAACGCGGATAAGTTGGAAACCCCGAAAACCCTGCTGGCCCGCATCCAAAAAGAACGCGAAACCCGCTACAAGTCCGCCCTCGACGACTGGCAAACCGCCCTCGCCGAATGGCGCGCAGGCGGTGAGGTGGGTAGGAAGCCTGGGAAGCCGGGGCGGCCGCCGGAGATCATTGGGGAAGCCGTTTTCCCTTCTGGTAAGGTTGCGCAGGTTCCAACATCATGGCGCTGGTCACCCATGTCAGACGTCGGTCGCACAAGTGGAGGCCTGACGAAAAATCAAAAGCGTGAATCTTTGGCGCGAAAAGCTAAATATTTGCGGGTTGCAAACATCTATTCCAACGAGCTGAGGCTTGACCACATCTCGGAAATTGGCGTGACCGATGAAGAGTTCAGCAAATCACGCCTTGAAAAAGGTGACCTGCTTTTCGTCGAAGGAAATGGCTCACTTGATCAGATCGGACGGGTGGCGGTTTGGGACGGAAGTATCCCGGACATCACCCACCAGAACCATTTAATCCGCTTTTCGCCAGATGGGCTGTTAGATTCACAGTTTGCGATGTTGTTTATGATCTCGCCGGTTGGCCGCGACTTGATCAAGGCGCAAGCAAGTTCAACGTCCGGTTTGCATACCTTGAGTATTTCGAAGATCGCAAACCTCCCAGTCCCCATCTGCTCCCCCGCCGAACAAGCCGAAATCATCCGCATCCTCGACGCCCGCCTTACCGCCGCCGACAGGATGGAGGCCGAGATCGACGCCGCCCTGTCCCGCTCGGGCGCCCTGCGCCAATCCATCCTGAAACGTGCATTCGCAGGCAGCCTCGTCCCCCAAGACCCCACCGACGAACCCGCCCCCACCCTTTTGGCCCGCATCAAGGCCGAACGGGCAAAGGCGGGCAAGACAAAACCCAGAAAGACCGCTCATGCAGGCTGACGATCACCCCATCGAGGTTATCCTTGCCGAAGGCCGCCGGTTCATGGTGCCGCTCTATCAGCGGAAATACCAATGGCACGACTTTCAACTCCTCCCCTTTTGGCAGGACGTCGAGGCCAAGGCGATCGAGGTGCTGGAGGGCGAAAGCAAGTTTCAGCATTACATGGGGGCGCTGATCCTTGCCCCCATCGGCGAGGCGGCCCAGATCGGCGTCACGCCGAAGGTGCAGATCGTTGACGGGCAACAGCGACTGACCACGTTTCAACTGTTCCTTGCGGCGTTGCGCGAAGTGGCAAAGACCCACGGGCACAGCGATGTTGCAGCCCATGTAGGCGGCTATCTGTTCAACAACCTGAAAACCAAAGACACAGACAAGCTGACCCGGTTTAAACTGACACCGACCCCATCAGACCAAAAGGTGTTCCATGACATCATGGACAAGGACTACCGGGCGATCCGGACGCAGTATGCTGCCAATTACTGGGGGCGGAGCGTGCCAAAGAACACGCCGTTCCGGGCGCTGCGGGCCTATGATGAGTTCTATCAGCTGATTAACCGCTTTGCCCAGTTCGGGTCCGCCGAGATGATGGCGGACGATGATACGCCGGACGCCGTGGATACAATCGCGGATGAGACCGACACCACCGAGGCCATCGGTACCCGGCTGGAGGCGATGCTGACAGCCGTGCTGAACCGCATGAAGCTGGTGGTGATCACGCTGGGTGAAGGCGACGACGCGCAGGTGATCTTCGAGACGCTGAATTCAAAGGGCGAGCCGTTGCTGGCGATGGATCTGGTGCGCAACAACATCTTTTACCGCGCTGAGAAGGAACAAGCCGAGGTCGAAGATCTTTATAAGACCCTTTGGGATCCGTTTGACCACGCCTGGTGGCGCGAGGCGGCCCCCTTTGCACGCCCCACACGTCCTCGGATCGACCACTTCCTTGCCCACGTGTTGGCCGCGGAAACGGGCGACAAGATTTCCATGCGCGAGCTATACGCGGAATACCGTGCCTTCGCGGTGCCGAAAGGCCGCCCTCGCTTTCAGCAGGTCGAGGACGAATTGCGCGTGTTGGGAAAATATGCCCCGATGTATGAAACGCTTGAAGGGCGGATTGCAGAGGATGCCGACTTGCACTGGTTCGGGCGCAAGTTGTCCGCCTGGCAGGTCACCACGGCGTATCCCATTGCCATGCAGATCAGCGCCAGCAAAATTGCCAATGCCGAGAAGCGCACCCTTTATCGTCTGATCTATTCCTATGTAGTGCGCCGTGCCTTGTCCGGCTTGACGGCGAAAAACCTGAACCGTGTGTTCCAAAGCTTGTCACAGGTGTTCGTGGAAAAAGGCGCCAGCGTTGGTGCTTTGCAGGAGTTCTTTGCAAAACGGCCAGGCGACAGCACAAGGTTTCCAGATGAAAAAGAATTTCGCGATGGGCTGCTAACCAAGGCAGCCTACACTCTGGCTCCGAACACCCGGATCAAAGATGTGCTCTGGGAGTTGGAGCTCGCCAGTCGGTCGAGGTTCGCCGAAGAGATACCAATGCCTGCCGGGCTGTGGACAGAACATGTCCTTCCTCAATCATGGACTGAGGCCTGGCCATTCGAGGAGGGGGCGTTCGTCGAACGGTTCTCCGGCAACCCGAAGGCGAAAGCCCGAGACACGATCGTGCAAACCCTTGGCAACCTCACTCTGTTGACGGGCGGTTTGAACATCTCGGTCGGGAACAAGGGGTTCTTGGAGAAGCGCGCAAAGTTGGAAGAGCACACCGGGCTTTTCCTGAACAAGTGGTTCCTGAGGCTGGATCAGTGGAACGAGGCCGTGATTTCCGCACGCGGAGAGGCGCTGGCAAATATGGCGGTAAATATCTGGCCTGCCCTGCCTAAACAAGGCGACCAAACTGTAGAAGGCAAATCGGTATGAACACCGCCCCCATCGTTTCCAAGGTCTGGAGTTTTTGCACCACCCTGCGTGATGATGGCGTGGGGTATGGCGATTATCTGGAGCAGTTGACCTATCTGATCTTCTTGAAGATGGCCGATGAATATGCACGCCCGCCATATAACCGTGACATCGGCATTCCGATGGGGTTCGACTGGAGCAGCCTGACCACCCGGCGCGGCGCAGACCTGGAGGCCTGTCTCTTATACACATCTGACGCTGCCGACGACTAGTCGAGGGTTGTTG
>CAMFLG010000196.1 GCA_945957495.1 uncultured Pseudorhodobacter sp.
GCAGGTGGGCGATGCGAAGGTGATCTGCGGGCTTTCGGGCGGCGTGGACAGTTCGGTGGCGGCAGTGCTGATCCACGAAGCCATCGGCGATCAACTGACCTGCGTGTTCGTGGACCACGGGCTGCTCCGGCTGGGTGAGGCGGAACAGGTCGTGACGATGTTCCGCGACCATTACAACATGCCGCTGATCCATGCCGATGAAAGCGCGCTGTTCCTGGGCGAGTTGGAAGGCGTGTCCGACCCCGAGGTCAAGCGCAAGACCATCGGGCGGCTGTTCATCGACGTGTTCCAGAAACACGCAACCGCCGTGGGTGGCGCGAAGTTTCTGGCGCAGGGCACGCTTTACCCGGACGTGATCGAAAGCGTTTCCTTCTCTGGCGGGCCGTCCGTTACCATCAAATCGCACCACAACGTCGGCGGTTTGCCGGAAAAGATGGGGCTGAAGCTGGTCGAACCCCTGCGCGAACTGTTCAAGGACGAGGTGCGCGCCTTGGGGCGTGAATTGGGGCTGCCTGCGTCCTTCATCGGTCGCCACCCCTTCCCCGGCCCCGGCCTTGCCATCCGCTGCCCCGGTGAGATCACCACGGAAAAGCTGGATATCCTGCGCCGCGCAGATGCGGTTTACATCGACCAGATCCGCAAGCACGGGCTTTATGACGAGATCTGGCAGGCCTTTGCCGCAATCTTGCCGATGAAAACCGTGGGCGTGATGGGCGACGGGCGCACCTATGACTATGCGCTGGCCTTGCGGGCGGTGACATCGGTGGATGGCATGACGGCGGATTACTACCCGTTCAGCCATGATTTCCTGGGCGAGACCGCGACGCGGATCATCAACGAGGTCAAGGGTGTGAACCGGGTGTTCTACGATTGCACCAGCAAGCCGCCGGGCACGATCGAACTGGAATGATCCGGCTGACCGGACAGCTTATCTGCGCGAACGCCACAGAGGCGGCCATTGTTCGCGCCCATGTGGCCGAACATATCCGGCTGACGCGGGCGGAACCCGGCTGCCTGAGCTTTGAGGTGATCGCCTCGGATGATCCGTTGATCTGGCAGGTGGCCGAGACTTTCCGGTGCATGCCGGATTTCGAGGCGCATCAGACCCGCACCCGCGCCTCGGACTGGTTCGCGGCGACAAAGGCCATCCGCCGCGATTTTCAAGTTGAAGATGTCTAGGAATAGGGGGCGGAAAGCCCCCTGCCCTTAAACGAAGCCGCCGCGACCAACAGTTTCGCTGAGCGGCAGACGCGTGCTGGGGGTTTCGCGGGCTTGCAGCGCCTCTGGCAAATCCTCGACCTTGCCCTGATGGCCCACGGCCACGACGGCGTGAATCACATAGCCTTCCGGCAGGTTCAGCGATGCAGCCAGCGCCTTTGCGTCAAAGCCGCCCATGGCGTGGGTGATCAGGCCGGACAGATGCGCTTGCAGGGCCAGAAAGCCCCAGGCGGCGCCGGCATCGAAGCTGTGGAAGGGGTTCGGCACCTCGCCCTGTTCGGGGCGGATCACGGTGCTGCGCGAAGCGACAACCACCAGGGCCGCCGCCTTTTCCGCCCAGTCGCGGTTGAACGGCACCAGGGCGGCGGCAATCTTGGCAAAGCCTTCGTCGCCGCGCAGGCCATAGGCAAAGCGCCAGGGTTGGTTGTTGCTGGCCGAAGGCGCCCAACGCGCGGCCTCGAACAAGAGGTTCATCTCGGCCTCGCTGACCGATTGATCGCTGAACGCGCGGCGACCAGCGGTTCAGGAACTGCGGCGCGATGGCGTGATCGGGGTGGCGGGCGGGCATCGTCTGGGTGTTCATTTTGAGAGTCCGAATCTGAAATATTCTTTTGCCACAGATAATCCGTCAGCCTGTGCAGACAAGCTGCGCCATCGCAAAGCAGACCCCACAAAAATGCACAGATCAGGCAGGATTCAGGTTCTGGCCTTGCCCGCCTTGGCGCGATATGGCTTTCCCATGCAAGCAAAACCGCGCAATTTCCTGATCCGCCACCGTGATTTCAGCCTGTTCTGGTTTGGGATGACGATGGAAAACATGGCTGTGCAGATTGAGGCTGTTACCATCGGCTGGCAGGTTTATACCATCGCGCGGCAAAGCCTGAGCATCAAGGAAAGCGCCTTCATGGTGGGGATGGTGGGGCTGGCACAGTTCCTGCCGCTGTTTGCCTTGACGCTTTGGGCCGGGTCTTTGGCCGACCGGCATTCCCGCCGGGCGATCGTGCTGGGGTCGATTGCGCTGAAGGTGATGGGGGTTCTGGGGCTGGTGGTGGTGTCGTTAGAGCCGCAGCCGAACCTGAACCACATCTTCGCCATTGCGGCGGTGTTCGGGCTGTCTCGCGCGTTCTTGTCGCCCGCGTCCTCGGCGCTGACGCCGATGCTGGTGCCGAAATCAGACATGCCGCAGGCGATTTCGCTGAAATCGCTAAGTGGAGAGTTTTCGGTGATCACCGGTCCGTGGATCGGTGGACTGCTGGTGGCGTTTTCAACCACGCTGGCCTATGCGACTGCCGCGGGGCTCTATGGGGTGGCGGTGTTGCTGCTGTTGATGCTGCGCACCAACACCACCCCGGAACGTCAGCCCGGCAGCCAGTGGGAGCTGATCAAGGCGGGCATCGCCTACACCTACCGCAACAAGATCATTTTCGGGGCAATATCGTTGGATCTGTTCGCGGTGCTGTTGGGCGGGGCCACGGCCCTGTTGCCGGTGTTTGCCAGCGACATTTTGCAGGTCGGGCCGGAAGGATTTGGCATTTTGCGCTCTGGTCCGGCAATCGGGGCGTTCCTGATGGCGCTGTTTCTGGCGCGCTGGCCGTTGAAGCGGCGGGCCGGGGTGCGGATGTTCTGGGCGGTTGCCGCCTTTGGTGTGGCCACAATCGTGTTTGGCCTGTCCAAGAACATGTGGCTGTCGGTGTTCGCGCTGGCAGTGCTGGGCGCTGCGGACATGATTTCGATGTATATCCGCCAGACGCTGGTGCAGATCGTGACGCCGGATCACATGCGCGGGCGGGTGTCTTCGGTGTCGGGCCTGTTCATTTCCGGGTCCAACGAGTTGGGCGAATTTGAAAGCGGCGTGGTGTCGCGTTTCATCGGGCCAGTGGGGGCTGCGGTGTTCGGTGGCGTCGGCACGCTGGTGGTGACGGCGCTGTGGGCAAAGATGTTCCCGGAACTGCGCCGCGCCGATCGGCTGGACGGCGCGGATGCGCATGGCCCGGAAGTTCTGACGCCGCATTCGATGACCGCGCCCAGCAGTTGAGCGTCCGGACGGGTTTACTCTGCCCTTGCGGCGGGCAATGGTCCGCCGTGCCGCGCACCGCGAAAGGATAATGCCGTTGACGAGCCAAGTCGCCCCAAGGCCCCGCCTGCCCAATGCCCTGCGCGCGGCGATCTGGATGACCGGCGCCGTGGGTTCCTTCACCGCCATGGCGATTGCGGGCCGTCAGGTCAGCTATCTGCACGACAGCTTTGAAATCATGATGATGCGTTCGGCGGTCGGGTTCGTGCTGGTCTGCGGATTCCTGATGAGCGCGGGCCGCTTGGGCGAGGTAAGCGCGGCGCGCCTTGGCGGGCATTTCCTGCGCAACCTGATCCATTTCACCGGGCAGAACCTGTGGTTCTGGGCCTTGACGATGATCCCGCTGGCGCAGGTGTTCGCGTTGGAGTTCACCTCGCCGATCTGGGTGATCCTGCTGTCACCGCTGTTTCTGGGCGAACGGCTGACCCCGCCGCGCCTGATCGCGGCCGGGTTGGGCTTTGTCGGGATCCTGATCGTGGCCCGTCCCGATTTCGCGCATCTGAACCCCGGTGTTCTGGCCGCGGCGGCAAGTGCCGTGTGTTTTGCGGCAACCTCGATTGCGACCAAAAAGCTGACGCGCGGCATCAACATCGCCTCGATCATGTTCTGGCTGACGCTGATGCAGTTCTGCTTTGGCTGCATCGCTGCCTTTGCCGATGGGGAGGTGCATTGGCCGAACGCGCAGACCCTGCCCTGGCTGGTGCTGATCGGGTTTTGCGGTGTGCTGGCGCATCTGAGCATCACCAAGGCGCTGTCGCTGGCCCCGGCGGCCTTTGTGGCGCCCTTGGATTTTGTGCGCCTGCCGGTGATCGCGGTGGTCGGCGCGCTGATCTATGCCGAACCGCTGGACCCTTACGTCATCGGCGGCGGCGCTGTGATCTTCCTGGGGATCTGGATCAACATCCGTGCAGAATTGCGACGCTCCCGCGCAGAAAGCGCCGTCACAAATATGTGACGCGGCGTCATGAATTGACCGAAATCAAATCTCGGTCAAAGCTTGCTCAACCGCAGATTTTTGACGATCCCGCGCCAGAGACGGGAAAAGACAAGAACGCAGGTTTGAACGGGGAGGGTTCAATGAAACAAGGGATGAAAGCGCTGGCAGCGCTGCTTTTTACGACATCTGCGGCACAGGCCGGCGGCATCGACCGCACTGGTCAGCGGTTTGACGGGTTTTTCCAGCCGGGCAATTACGTCGAACTGTCGTTCGGCATGGTCAGCCCAAGCGTTTCGGGAACTGACCTGCCCTTGGGCCCGTTTCCGGGCGGCGGTTCGACCGGCAACGTCGCGTCCGATTACTATGCCATGAGCCTGATGGTGAAGACCGATCTGAACGACCGGCTTTCCTTGGCTGTTGTGATGGATTCGCCGTTCGGTGCGGATATCGCCTACGGACCCGGCTCGGTTAACCTGGGTGGCACCAGTGCCACGGTGAACACCTCGGCCATCACCGGCTTGATGCGCTATAAATTCGACGGTGGTTTCAGCGTCTATGGTGGGATCCGGGTGCAGAAGGCCAATGCCAATGTCGATCTGCGTGGATTGGCCTATGGCTCGCTGAATGGCTACTCGGTCAAGCTTGATGATGAAACGGCCACCGGCTATCTTGTGGGTGTGGCCTACGAGAAGCCCGAAATAGCTCTGCGCGCGATGCTGACCTATAACTCGGCTGTCGATGGCACGTTTACCGCCACCGAAACCTATACGACGGCAGGCGGCGCGGTGATTCCGCTGGTGACCTCGGAAACCAACGTGTCTTCGCCGCAATCCATTAACCTTGATGTCCAGACCGGCGTTGCCGAGGGCACCTTGGTGTTCGGGCAAATCCGTTGGGCGAACTGGTCGCAGTTCATCCTGAGCCCGACCTACTTCGCCTCGAAAACCGGCGGAGCCAGCCTGACCAATTTCGAAGATACCTACACCTACACGCTGGGCGTTGGCCACAAGTTCACCGATCAATGGTCGGGGGCTGCGTCGGTGACGTTTGAACCTTCGGGCAATCCCTTGGTGTCGCCGCTGGCGCCAACCAATGGCAGCATTGGCTTCACGCTGGCCGGGATCTACACCCAAGGCAACATGAAGATCACCACCGGCATCAACTATACCCAATTGGGCGACGCACAGGCGGAAACGGCAGACGCCGCCCGCGCCGATTTCACTGGCAACTCTGCGGTCGGCTTTGGCGTGAAGATCGGCTACTCGTTCTGATTGCCCCACAACGGCAACGCGGCCCCGCAGGACATGCGGGGCCGTTTTCATTTGCCCTTTCGCAATTGCGCGCTGGCCTGTAACAACGGGGCCGATAGCCAAAGGAGATCGCCATGATCTACACATCAGGTCAGGACTTTCGGGCGAGCCCGCGCAAACGTGTGCTGCTGTTTGGCATGTCGGGGCTTGGCAAGACCCATCTTTCCAACATGTTGCGCGACACGGACGAGCGCGCGGGCGGCGGGTGGTTTCACTACTCTGTCGATTACCGCATCGGCACGCGCTATATGAACGAATATATTTCCGACAACTTCAAACGCGAGGCGATGAAGGTTCCCTTGCTGCGCGAGCTGTTGATGACCGATTCCGTCTATATCGCGTCAAACATCACCTTCAACAATCTTGCCCCGCTTTCAACCTATCTGGGCAAGCCCGGCGACGCCGCGCGTGGCGGGGTGGCGTTTGAGGAATATCAGCGCAGGCAGGCCCAACATGCCGCGGCAGAGGTCGCGGCCATGCTGGACGCCCCGCGGTTTATCGAGCGGGCCGAAGACATCTATGGCTATCGCAATTTCGTCTGCGACACCTCGGGGTCGATCTGCGAGGTGGTCAATGCCGAAAACCCGGACGACCCGGTGATGCAGGCGCTGGCCGCGAATATGCTGCTGGTCTGGATCAAGGGATCAGACGCGCACAAGGCCGAACTGGCCCGCCGCTTCGACCGCGCGCCAAAGCCGATGTATTACCGCCCGGAGTTTCTGGCCGAGCTTTGGGCCGAATACCTGGCGCGCGAAGGCAAGCCTGCCGATCAGGTTGATCCGGA
>CAMFLG010000197.1 GCA_945957495.1 uncultured Pseudorhodobacter sp.
TCAGATACTGCGCCGTCGCCTCGGCCCCCATCTGCCACCAGACGAAACCCGAAAACGCGAGACCAAGGCTGATATACATCGCCGAAAACCGCAGGCTTTCCGAAATGCCGATCTCGTGGTCGGTCTTGCTCAGCACGCCCAGGTCCAGCACCAGCAAGCCGATGACGATGCTGATGAAGGTCAGCCACATCCAAACCGGCGTTCCCAGAAAAAGTGTCGTTATAAAGTCCATCCCTGACCTCTGTTATCCTTGCACATCTGCGCCAGAGGTCGGCCGAACAAGTCCGGGCATGACATCGAGCGCGCTCGATGCGGTCCGACATCACGATGTAACATCGTCAGAGGGGCCCGGTCCGCTGCTGGCACATGGGCACTGAATTGCGGCATTCAACCCCATTCGTGAAAAAAGTCTCGCAGGCAGGGCTTGACCTTACCGCGCCGGCACGAGCCTAATTGCCGGCATGAGCCCCGCAAAACCCCGCCGCCCCACCCGCACCAGTGACGACCGCCGTGGCGACATAGCCCGCGCTGCCGTGAAAATCCTGCAGACCGAAGGTTACGCAGCACTGACCGCGCGCAAGGTGGCGGCAGAGGCCGATATCTCGCTCGGCCACATTTCCTACCATTTCCGCGATATGGATGAGGTGCTGGCCGAGGCGTACCGGATGGCCTCGGGTCGCCTGCGCGAGGCAACGGCGGAGGGGCTGGACCTGTCGGCCAAGACCCCAATGGCGCAGGTGAAGGCCTTCCTCTGGGCGGGTTTCAGCGAGGATTTCCTGCGCCCCGAACATCTGCGGATGCGGATTGATCTTTGGTCGGCCGCGCTTGCCCATTCGGAAATCGCCGAGGCAGAGCGGACGCTGTATCAGCGCTATCGCGAGGATTTCGAACGCCTGCTTGCGGCGGTTGCGGGGGATGACCCGGCGCGGCGGGCGCGGATCGCGCAGGTGTCGGATACAGTGATGGCCACCCTGGACGGGCTTTGGCTGGACTGGATGCGCAGGCGCGATGCCAAGGCGGTAGAGCATGGCCTTGGCACCAGCCTGCTGATCATCGAGCAGTTATTGGCGTAGCAGGAACGCCCGCACCGGCGGCAGAACCCGGTCGGTCGCCTCGATGAAGATGGCGTGTTTCAGCCCGTCCAGAATCACCAGTTCCGATTGCGGCAGCGCCGCCGCGATCAGCTTGTTCAGCCGCGGATTGCAGCCGCCGTCCAACTCGCCCGTCAGCACCTGTGACGGGGCGGTGATTTCGTGCAGCCACGGCCCCATTTCGGTTTCGGCGTAGATATCGAAGACGTTCAGGAACACATCCGGGTTGGTGTCCATCACCTGTTTCTTGCGCCAGTCGATCACTTCGGGGTGGGCGGCGCAGAAAGCATCGGTGAACCAGCGGGCCGTCAGCGTATCCAGAACCTGCCCTATGCCCCGCTCACGCATCGCCGCCACCACGCCTTTGACCTTAGCGCTGTCATCCTCGGTGCGAAAGGCGGCGGTGGACCATAGGCCCAAGGACAGCACACGGTCTGGATAGCGGCGGGCATAGGCGGGCCCAATCATGCCGCCAAGGCTGTGACCGGCAAAATGGGCACGTTCGATGCCAAGCCGGGCGCGCAAGGCCTCCAGATCGTCAACCAGATCCTCCAGCCCAAAGTGACCTTCGGGCAGGGGCGAGGCGCCGTGGCCGCGCAGATCGTAAGAGATGCAGGTGAAGCGGTCTTTCAACCCCTCCACCAGCTTGGCAAAGGTCGCGCGCCGCGCGCCGATGCCATGGATCAGAAACAGCGCGGGGCCTTGGCCCTCAACCGAATAGGCGCAGTCAATGGCCATCGTCTATTCCTTCGGGTCCGAATACAGGCGACCGGCATTCGCCCAATCCTGCTTTGCGACATCGGTGAAGATCACCGAAACCGATTCCGGCGTGCCGCCACAAGTCTCTATGAAGGCCTGAGTCACCGCCTTGGCGCAGGCGCGTTTCTGTTCAACCGTGCGGCCTTCAAACATTTCGATTCTGATCATGGGCATGTGGGTGTCCTCAAGCTGCCTTGTGTTTCATCGCGCGCAGATGCGGCATCACCTGTTCGGCAAAGCGATCCATCATCTGCAGCGTCTCTGTCTGGTCCTGTCCGAAATTGGACGAGGTGATCACCTCATCAATGCCCAATTCGGCATATTCTGCCAAGCGGTCGATCATCTCATCTGCGCCACAGATCAGGATATTGGCGCCAAGCTCTTCGATAGTCTGCTTGCGTGGTAAGGCCTTGATGATGCCGTTCTCAACAATGCCCGGGCCGCCAAAAACATTATCGAACCTTGCATAGTAGGCATGGGCGAGGGCAATTTTCTCGGCGGCATCGGCCTTGTCGCGGGCCAGATACAGGCCGCGCTGCAACGACAGGCGCGTGCCCGTCACCCCGCTTGCAGCCTTGCCGCGATGAAAGGCGCTGACCTGTTCCTTCAGGATGTCGTTTGATGCGCCCAGCGGCGTGGTCTGCACATGATAGCCGCGCCGGGCGGCGTCCTCGATGCCCTGCGGCGCCATCACCGCCAGCATCAGCGGGATCGGGTCTTCGGGCCGGGGCATGACCGTCAGCGGTGGGAAGGTGTAATAGTCGCCCGCCCAAGACACTTCCTCCTTGGTCAAAAGCGTCTCTAACACGGCCAAACTTTCACGGAACCGTTTCTGGGTTTCCTCCATCGGCACATCCAGCCGACCGGTCTCAAAGCCAAACGCGCCCTTGCCCACGCCCAGCATCAACCGCCCGTCGCACAGCGCCTGCGCCTGCACCACCTCGCCCGCAAACACCCGCATGTCACGGATCGGCAGTTGGCAGATCGAGGTCATCAGTTCGACGTGTTTGGTGTGCGCCGCAACCTTGACCGCCATTTGCAGCGGTGAGGGGATCAACAGGATGTTGAGCAGGTGATGCTCTGGGATGCCGACGCCGCGAAATCCGCAAGCCTCGGCATGAATGGCCTGTTCGACCATATCGCGGTACAGGCGTTTGCCGCCCACAGAGGGATCGAGAAGGTGAGAATTCAGAAAATGAACAAATTCCATGTGCAGACTCCTGTCGCCATGGATTTTTGTACATATGTGCTAATTATCCGTCAAGCGGGGAAAGCCAGGTTGCCGTCACCATCAAAATGCCCGGGGAAAAAGGCGGTGCAACAGGCCAGAACCGTGCGCATCGCCTCCTCTGTGGTATAGGCTTCGGGCTGGGTTACAAGGTCGATCCAGATGCCTTCTGATGCCACCCGGATGGCACGGGCAACCCGGTCTGCCTTGCCCGGATAGCCGCCCTCGGCCAGAAGCGCCGCGCAGATATGTTCTAGCTTTTCGATATAATCGGCGTTCTTAGAGCCGCATTTCTCTTGATACAGCGGTCGGCTTTGCGCCTCGCCCCAAAAGGCGCACCAGGCGGCAAGGCGCTGCGGTGTGGAAATCTCGGGCAGGAAATCGGCCCGCACCAGCGCGTCAAGCTGGGCTGCGGGGGACGGGCCAGCCATTGCCACGGCACGCTGCCAGTTCTGCGTGTATTCTTCTGACAGATAGGCCAGGGTTTCCGAAAACAGGATGTCCTTTGAGGTGAAATGAAAATTCACCAGACCATGCGACAGCCCGGCAGTGTCGGCCACCTCTGTCAGGGTCGCGCGGGCATAGCCGCGCACGGCCAGCACGGCAATCGTGGCCTCGATCAACTGTTCGCGCCGGGCTTCACGCGAAAGCTTGCGCGGCGGCTTGGCAGGCGTGGTCATCAATGGAAATCCGTCACAAGGGGGCTGAAGATGCCGCGAAGATGCCCGCCCCCGCGCCGTGTCGCAAGGGCCGCGTTAGTGCCCCTGTTGCAACAGCGCGGCAAGGCCCTCGCGGTAGGTCGGATAGTGCAGGGTCACGCCCAGATCAGAGCGGATCCGACGATTGCTGACCTTCTTGGATTCGCCGTAAAAACTGCGCGCCATCGGCGACATTTCGGCCTGTTCATAGGGCACCGCAGGCGGCTCTGGCAGGCCCAACAGGGCGGCGGCGTGGGCCAGAACATCCTCTGGCGGTGCCGGATCATCGTCGCAGACGTTGTAGATTGTACCGGGATTCGGGTTGGTCATCGAAGCCAGCAGGGTTTCGGCGATGTCATCGACATGGATGCGGCTAAAGACCTGACCGGGCTTGATAACACGGCGGGCGGTGCCATCGCGCACCTTTTCAAACGGGCCACGACCGGGGCCATAGATGCCCGCCAGGCGGAAGATATGCACCGGCAACCCGGTGGCCAGCCATTGCCGTTCCGCCAGAACCCGCTGCACCGCGCGGGCCGATTGCGGTGTCACCGGGGTCGTCTCATCCACCCAGGCGCCGTTGTGATCGCCGTAAACGGCGGTGGTGGACAGATAGCCGACCCAAGTGGGGCCTGCCGCCTGCAACGCCGCCAGATCGCTTTGCAGGAACGGATCGCCGCTGCCATCGGGCGCGGCGCTGCACAGAATATGCGTGGCCTGCCGCAGGGCGGGTGTCAGATCGCCGGGCCACAGCAGCGGCTCTACCCCCGCGGCGCGCATCGCCTCGGCCCGTGCCGGGTTGCGGGTGGTGCCGATCACCCGCCAGCCCAGCGGGATCAGCCGGGCGGAAAGCGCGGCGGCGGAATAGCCGTGGCCAAGGGAAAGCAGCGTGTTCATGGCCGCACTATCCCGGCTGGCTTTGGCACACGCAAGCCGGAAATCCGCACGTCATCAAGACTTCACTTGCGAAAAGCAAAGCTTCGGCCTTAGATGACCGATCAAATTTGAGAAGATGACGCGATGAATGACGAACCCGTAGCCGTGCTGATGCCAGCGCCCTCTGCCCCGCAGACCTTTACCGATGCCGCCGCTGCGGTGGCCCGGCTGGAAGAGCTTTACAACGAAGCCACCAGCTTTTTGCTGACCCATTTCAGCGCCGCCGTGTTGGGTACAAGGCCACATGGCCGCGTGCGGGCGTTTTACCCCGAGATCCGGCTGATCGTGGCCAGCCATGAAAAGGCCGACAGCCGCCTTGCCTTTGGCCATGTGGCGGAACCGGGCGAATATTCGACGACGATCACGCGCCCCGATCTGTTTCGCAACTATCTGGTGCAGCAACTGTCCCTGCTGATGCAGAACCACCACGTTCCAGTGCAGATCGGGGTGTCTGACACGCCAATTCCGCTGCATTTCGCCGTTGCGGGGAATCCGGCGGTGTCGGTGCCGCAAGAGGGCGTTCTGGTGTTTTCATTGCGCGATGTTTTTGATGTGCCCGATCTGGCCACCACCAATGATGACATCGTCAATGGCACCCGCACCCACAATCCCGACGGGTCTGGCCCTTTGGCCCCCTTTACGGCGCAGCGGGTGGATTATTCGCTGGCGCGGCTGTCGCATTACACCGCCACCGATGCGCTTCATTTCCAGAACCATGTGCTGTTCACCAACTATCAGTTCTATGTTGATGAGTTCGAGGCCTATGCCCGCAAGGCGCTTGCCGACCCCGATCTTGGCTACACCAGCTTTGTCGCCACCGGCAATTATGAGATCACCACCCCCGACGGCTTGCTTCCGGCCTCCAGCAAGACGCCACAGATGCCCACCTACCATCTGAAGCGCGCCGACGGGAACGGCATCACCTTGGTCAACATCGGGGTTGGCCCGTCGAATGCCAAAACCGCCACCGACCATATCGCTGTGTTGCGCCCGCATGCCTGGCTGATGGTCGGGCACTGCGCGGGGCTGCGCAACAGCCAGTCCCTGGGTGATTTCTGCCTCGCCCATGCCTATCTGCGCGAGGATCACGTTCTGGACGACGATTTGCCGGTCTGGGTGCCGATCCCGGCGCTGGCCGAGATTCAGATCGCGCTGCAAGAGGCGGTGGCCGAGGTGACGCAGCTGCAAGGTTACGAGCTGAAGCGCATCATGCGGACGGGCACCGTCGCCACCATCGACAATCGCAACTGGGAGCTGCGCGACAAATCTGGCCCGGTGCGGCGGCTCAGCCAGTCGCGCGCCATCGCACTGGATATGGAAAGCGCCACGATTGCCGCCAACGGCTTTCGGTTCCGGGTGCCCTACGGCACGCTTTTGTGTGTTTCCGACAAGCCGCTGCATGGCGAGCTGAAATTGCCCGGCATGGCGTCAGAGTTCTACAAGACTCAGGTCTCCCGCCACTTGCTGATTGGGATCCGGGCGATGGAACATTTGCGCGCAATGCCTATAGAACGGATTCACAGCCGGAAATTGCGCAGTTTTGAAGAGACTGCGTTCCTGTGACCCAGCGAAAATCCCTTATTTTCGGCATAAGGGGCTTGCC
>CAMFLG010000198.1 GCA_945957495.1 uncultured Pseudorhodobacter sp.
CGTCAGTCTTCCTCTTCGTCTTCGGCCACCGCGGTGGCTTTTGTTTGCGGATCAGCCACCGAAGTGCCTGATTTTTCCTGCATTTCCTTTGCCGACCGCAGCATGGTTTTCACCCCTGCCGCAAAGCCTGCCAGTATGAACAGCACCAGAAAGATCGGTTTGGTCCCGAACAGGGTATCCAGACCGTATCCGATGCCGAAACCGATCATCAGACCGGCCACGAGTTCGATCACCATACGCCAGGCAAGCTGTGCCTGATTATGGCTGTCCGCCCTGGGATTGCGTTTGGGCGCAATCGCGTCTTTCGCCTGTTCGATCCGCTTTTCCAGCGCCCGGAGGCGCTCTTGTTCAGCGTCTGTCACCACGGCAAAAGCCCCAAGATGGTTTGGGGGATACCTACGCAGGTGAAGGGAGTGAGTCAAGTCGGGAAAATGGGTGCGACATGCTGCGTAAGGCTATGAATTGTATGTGTTTTCGTAGGGTGGGCAATATTGCCCACCCTACGGGTTCGGCCCCGAAACCGGCCTTGGCATATTCAACCTTCCGGTTGACGATTGCGTGAACGACGCGGATAGTCGCGCTATGACAGCCGATCTGGATCAGGTTTTTTCTGCCCTTGCCGACCCGACACGCCGGGCGATTCTGGCGATGCTGCTGGAAGATGACATGGCGGTGACGGACGTGGCGGAACCGTTTCAGATGAGCCTTGCGGCGATTTCCAAGCACTTGGGCATTCTGGCCGACGCGGGGCTGATCAGCAGGGAGCGGCGCGGGCGGGTGATCTGGTGCAAGCTGGAGCCGGACGCGATGCGCAACGCCTCTGTCTGGATGCAGGGGTTCGGGCAGTTCGATCCAGTGGATCTGGACGCGTTTGAGCGGTTTTTGGAAGGCGAATTGACGGATGCGCCGGATTTGCAGAGTTCGCAGGATTAACCTGCGGATTTTGCAGGGAAATCAATGTATGCTTTGCGTATGATAAGCGTGCTTTTTGCGTGCTTAAGTTGTGGGAGGTTTGGCGGCGTTAACTTTGTTTTGCAATGGGGAGCGAATCGCCAGAGGAAGCGGTGGATCTGGGGGTTTCACACCCCCCGGCCCGAACCTTGCGGTTCGTGCGTTCGGCGCTGACGATCTTCCACTGGAAGATCGTCCGGGCGCGCCTTACCCCGTGGAGTACTTGGACCAATGTGAATGGAAAGCGGGTTTCAGGTTTAGGCCTTGAACCAGCCCGCATAGTCGGCGCGCAGCAAGTTCTTTTGCACCTTGCCCATGGTGTTGCGCGGCAGGTCGGCCAGCACCACGGCGGCTTTGGGTTGTTTGAAGCGGGCGAGTTTGTCGCGGATTGCGGCAAGCGCCGCTTCCGGATCAAGGGTGACGCCCTTGCGCGGGGACAGAACGGCAAAGACCGCCTCGCCGAAATCGGGGTGCGGCAGGCCGATGACGGCGGATTCCAGCACGCCGGGAACCTCGTCGAGCAGGAGTTCGACCTCTTTGGGGTAAACATTGTAACCGCCGGTGATGATCAGATCCTTGGCGCGGCCGACGATCTGGATGTAGCCATCGGCGTCGCGGGTCGCCAGATCGCCGGTCAGGAACCAGCCGTCTTCGCGCAGTTCTTCGCGGGTTTTTTCCGGCATCTGCCAATAGCCCGCAAACACATTGGGGCCGCGCACCTCGATCATGCCGACGCCGCCCTGCGGCACCTCTGCCCCATCGGCCATGATGCGCAATTCGACATCGGGCAGCGGGAAGCCGACGGTGCCTGCGCGGCGTTCGCCGTCATAGGGGTTGGACGTGTTCATGTTGGTTTCGGTCATGCCGTAGCGTTCAAGGATGCGGTGGCCAGTGCGGGCTTCAAACTCGGTATGGGTTTCGGCCAGCAGCGGCGCCGAACCGGATATGAACAGGCGCATGTGCCGGGTGGCGTCGCGGGTAAAACCAGGATGATCGAGAAGGCGGGTGTAGAAGGTGGGCACGCCCATCATGGCGGTGGCCTGTGGCAGCATCCGCAGAACGGTGTCAGCCTCGAATCCCGGCAGGAAGATCATCGCCCCGCCGGTCAGCAGGCTGATGTTGGAGGCGACGAACAGGCCGTGGGTGTGAAAGATCGGCAAGGCGTGCAGCAAAACGTCGGTTTCGGTAAAATGCCAGAGTTTCGCCAGAGTTTCGGCGTTCGACAGCAGGTTCGCATGGGTCAGCATCGCCCCTTTTGAGCGCCCGGTGGTGCCAGAGGTATAGAGGATCGCCGCCAGGTCGGTGGGGCTGCGGTCGGTTGGGGTAAAGCTGTCGGGTTGGCCTTGCATGAGGGCGGGCAGGCTGCCCTGCCCTGCCCCGTCCAGTGTCAGCAGCGCGGCGTTGTGACGGTTGGCCAAGGGGCTGAGCGCCTCTGCCTTGGCGGGATCGCAGAGAAAGACGCGGGGCGTGGCGTTGCCCAGGAAATAGTCAAGCTCATCAGGGGTATAGGCGGTGTTCAGCGGCAGAAAGACCGCGCCGATGCTGGTGGCTGCGGCGTAGACGGCCAAAGCCTCGGCTGATTTGGCGATCTGGACGGCGACGCGGTCGCCCGGCTGCACCCCTTCGGCGCGCAGGGCATTTGCGGCGCGGGCGATCAGGGCAAAGAAGGCCTTGCCGCTGATCTGCCGACCATCGGCCAGGATCAGAAACGCGGTATCGCGCCGCTGCAGCGGGGCAAAGAGGGCGTCGAAAAGCGGATTCGGCATGGGATGTCCTTTGTCGCAGGTGCCGTCTTTTGCCACGGCTTGGCAGGGCGGCTCAAGCCGGGTTTGGAAACGGCGGGTTTCGCATTCTGGGGTAGTGGGGTTCAGGTTTCTATTGAATCGGAAATCGCTGCCTTTCGCGATGCTCGAACGCGTTTTCCGATAACCTTGTTCTTTCTCAAAACCTGAACCGCAGAAATGCCCAAATTGACCCTGCGGTGGACATTTTCCAGCCGCGATTCAGCGTCAGGTTGAGTGCATCGAAGATAGCCCCAGGGAGGCTGGCATGAAATTCGGATTGGCTTTGTTCGCACGGTTCGGGCTGTTCGCCCGCAAATCAGTCATCGGGCCGGATCAGTTCGATTTGCGGCTGGCGCGGTCACGCGAACGGGAAAGCCGCTGTGCCGCGCGCGCGGCGGTGTTCAGAAATCAACCGTCACCCCTGGAAGCCTGAGTTCCTTCATCAGGTCGCGCAATTCCTGCCGCGCGGCGATGTTGGACAGGTTCAACTGATCGACGCCGGTATCCTTGAGGTCCAAAAGCGTCAGGCCGCGCGGGAACAACTCGCGAAAGATCACCCGTTCGGAAAAACCGGGCGAGACGCGGAAGCCGATCCGCTTGGACAACTCCTCTAGCGCGGCGCCGACCTTTTTCTTGTTGTGCATCTGTTGCGCGCCAAGCCGGTTGCGCAGCACGATCCAGTCAATCGGGCGAAGGCCCGCCTGTGCGCGCAGTTGCCGCGCGCTCCACACCATTTCGGAATAGATCGAGGGGCCGGTGACATGGCCGGTTTCGGGATCGACGCGCGCAAGCAGGTCAAAGTCGATGAAGCTGTCGTTCAGCGGGGTGATCAACGTATCGGCCAGGGAATGCGCCACCTGCGACAGGCGGGTGTGGCTGCCGGGGCAGTCGATCAGGATGAAATCGGACACAGGCTCTAACGCGGCGACGGCGGCGGAGAGGCGGGCATCGAAGGGGTTTTCCCCGGGGGATAGTGTGCTGGCGTCGATTTCGGGCAGGTCGCGGTAATCGGGGCTGGGCAGGGAAAGACCGGCGCGGGCAAGGTAGGCGCGGCGGTTTTCGACGTAGCGGCCAAAGGATTTCTGCCGCAAATCAAGATCAAGCGCGCCGACGCGGTGGCCCATGCGGGCAAGGGCGGTGGCGACATGCATGCAGGTGGTGGATTTGCCCGAGCCGCCCTTTTCGTTCCCGACCACGATGATATGCGCCATGTTGCGTCCTTGTGCAGAGCCTGTTTGCCTACATAAGCGCGGGTTCGCGGCGAGGAAAGCAAGAATCCGCCGAGCCGGGTCAGCCGGGTTTGCGCGGGGCTTTGGGCTTGCGGGCGGTGGTCATGCCACGGCGGGCGGCGATTTTCAGCAGGCGGCGGAATTGCGGGCATTCCATGTGGGAGGGCGCACGGCAATCGGCGACGTGCTGCAACGTGTCGCGCAGGGCGGTGAGGTTGCGGATCTGACGGTCAAGATCGGCGGCGCGTGCGCGCAGATCGTCGCGCGACAGATCCGGCGTGCCGTCGCGGCCCAGCATTCCGGCGATTTCGGGCAGGGTGAAGCCCGCCGTCTTGCCAAGGGCAATCAGCGAAAGCCGCATCAGCGCCTCGGGTCCGAATTGCCTGCGCAGGCCGTGGCGGCTTTCCGAGGCGATCAGGCCGATTTCCTCGTAATAGCGCAGGGCAGAGGGTGGCAGGCCGGAGCGGGCCGAGAGGGTGCCGATGTCGATGGATTTCATGGTTGACCTCAAGCTGACTTGAAGTCGTAGCATCGGTGCTGTTGTCGATTCGGACAAGAGAGGATGCCCTATGACCCCCATCGTTCAGCGCCGTTTTGCCATGGCAGCCGCCATCGGGCCGGTGTTTTCGATCCTGCTGGCCTCGCTGGGCACCAGCATTGCCAATGTGGCCCTGCCAGAGATGGCGGCGGGGCTTTCGGCGCCGTTTGCGACGGTGCAATGGGTGGTGATCGGCTATCTGTTGAGCCTGACGGTGCTGAGTGCGGCGGCGGGGCAGCTGGGCGACCGGATCGGGCATGGCCGCGCGCTGCGGCTGGGGATGGTTGCCTTTACGGTTGGGGCGGGGGCGGCGGCAGTGGCGCCACAGGTCGGCTGGCTGATTGCGGCGCGGATGGTGCAGGGTGCGGGTGCTGCGGCGATGATCGTGCTGCCGATGGCGCTGTTGCGCGAAACGGCGGACCCGGCGCGGTTGGGGCGGGCGATGGGGCTGCTGGGCACGGCGTCAGCGGTGGGCACGGCACTGGGGCCTGCCTTGGGGGGTGTGTTGATCGCCGGGTTTGGCTGGCGCGCGGTGTTCTGGGTGATGCTGGCGCTGGGTGGGCTGGGCCTTGCGACGGTGCGGGGCACGGGCGCGAAGCCGAAGGCGCAGGCCACGATGGATTTGCGCCCGGCGGTTCTGCTGGCCGTGGCTGTGGCAGGCGTTGCGCTCGCTGCGACGCTGCGGGATGGGTGGATCAGTATTGCCTTGTTGGGCCTGTCGGGGGCTGCGGCACTGCTGTTCCGCAAGGTGGATCAACGTTCTGCCCAGCCGTTCTTTCCAGCGGGGGCGATGGGGGCGGAGGTGTTGCGGCGCGGATTGATCGCCAATGCGCTGGTGGCGGCGGTGATGATGACGATGCTGGTGGTCAGCCCGTTCTTTCTGGCGCGTGGGCTGGGGTTGCAGGCAGGGGTGGTGGGGCTGGCGATGACGCTGGGGCCGGTGCTGTCGGCGGCAAGCGGCATTCCGTCGGGCCGTCTGGTGGACCGTTGGGGCGCGGCCCCGGTGGCGCGGTGGGGGGTGGTTCTGATGCTGCTGGCGGTGGCGGTGATTGCGGCAGGGACGCAGGTGGCGGGGCTATGGGGATTTCTGGCGGGCGTGGTGTTTCTGACGCTAGGCTATCAGTTGTTTCTGGCCGCCAACACGACGCAGGTGCTGATGACGGCGGGGGAGGCGCAGCGCGGGGCGACCTCTGGTCTGTTGGGGTTGTCGCGCAATCTGGGTTTGATTGCGGGTGCTGCGGTGATGGCCGCACTGTTTGGCTGGGCCACCGGGCCGGGTGATGCGGCGCAGGCCGATCCTGCGGTGGTGGTGCGGGCGACGGGGCTGACCTTTGCCGCAGGGGCGGGTTTGCTGATCGCGGCGGTCGCGCTGCTGCGCCCGGGCGTCAGGAAATAGGCGCCTCGCAGCGCAGTTGCTGCTGTTCGCAGCGCATCATCGGCCAATCCTCCCGCCCCCAGCAATAGCCAGTGGGCTTTTGCGTCAGCCGCAATATCCAGACTGGGCGGCGGCCGGTATCGGGCAAGGGGCCGTCGCCTTCGCGCAAGAGGGTCAGGGTTGAATCGGTGGCGCCGCGCAGATCGTAGGTGTCTTCGCGCGACATATAGCCATCCGGATCGGGGCGCGGATCGCGCCAGGTGAAGATCGCATGTGGCGGGTTAGCGATGAAGGACAGCTCATGCGGATTGGCATCGCAGCTTTGCGCCGGATCGGTGGCAGAGCCGTACAGGCCGGGGGCCAGCGTCACCGCCTGCTGGGCGGCGTAGGGGGTGGAGATGACGTCATCGGCGCTGACGCAGTGGATGAGGGGCC